>JACQVA010000107.1 GCA_016210005.1 Deltaproteobacteria bacterium
CCGTCGCGGTGGGTGTATCGGTTGGCGTCTCGGTCGGAGTTGCGGTCGGCGTATTAGTTGGCGTGTCCGTCGGAGAGTGGGTCGCGGTGGCCGTCGGGGTCGCGGTCGGGGTCTGAGTCGGCGTGTCTGTTGGCGTTGCCGTCGGTGTGTTGGTCGGGGTGTCAGTTGAAGTCGTCGTCGGCGTCGCGGTTGGCGTCTGAGTCGGGGTTGCGGTCGGCGTTTCAGTGGGCGTCGCCGTTGGCGTCTCGGTCGGAGTTGCGGTCAGCGTATAGGTCGGAGTTCCAGTCGGTGTCTCCGTGGGTGTCTGAGTCGGGGTGGCAGTCGGTGTACTCGTCGGCGTGTCCGTTGGCGTTGCCGTCGGAGTTCCCGTCGGAGTATCGGTAGGCGTTGCAGTCGGCGTATTCGTCGGAGTGTGGGTCGCGGTGGCCGTCGGGGTCGCGGTCGGGGTCTGAGTCGGCGTGTCCGTTGGCGTTGCCGTTGGCGTGTTAGTCGGGGTGTCAGTTGAAGTCGTGGTCGCCGTCGCGGTGGGTGTATCGGTTGGCGTCTCGGTCGGAGTTGCGGTCGGCGTATTAGTTGGCGTGTCCGTCGGAGAGTGGGTCGCGATGGCCGTCGGGGTATCTGTCGGGGTCTGAGTCGGCGTGTCTGTTGGCGTTGTCGTCGGTGTGTTGGTCGGGGTGTTAGTTGAAGTCGTCGTCGGCGTCGCGGTGGGCGTATCGGTTGACGTCTCGGTCGGAGTGGCGGTCGGCGTATTAGTTGGCGTGTCCGTCGGAGTGTAGGTCGCGGTGGCCGTCGGGGTCGCGGTCAGTGTCTGAGTCGGCGTGTCTGTTGGCGTTGCCGTCGGTGTGTTGGTCGGGGTGTTGGTTGAAGTCGTCGTCGGCGTCGCGCTTGGCGTGTCGGTTGGCGTCTCGGTCGGGGTTGCGGTCGGCGTTTCAGTGGGCGTCGCCGTTGGTGTCTCGGTCGGAGTTGCGGTCAGCGTATAGGTCGGAGTTCGAGTCGTGGTCTCCGTGGGTGTCTGCGTCGGGGTGGCAGTTGGCGTATCCGTCTGAGTTTGGGTCGCAGTCGCGGTCGGTGTCGCAGTCGCGGAGCTTGTAGGGGTCTGCGTCGGCGTAGGTGTGGGAGTGTCTGCGAGTTGCGGTTCGGTCGGTTGCTCTTCAGGTGTAGGCGTTGGACTTAGCGTGGCCGTGGCTGTGGACGTGGCAGTTGGCGTAGGTGCGGCGTTGGTCGCCACGAGGTCGATGCGCAAGTCACCGGCTCTACTGGGATCAATGGTGATCTTCATGCTGAAGATGTCGGCTTTGTTGACGGTGCCAAAACCGGAAAGCGGGAAATCGACTGTCTGCGGGCCGCTCACCGCTACGGTCTGTGAGACGGAAGCCGCGCGTCCAGCCGAATCAACCAGTCGCACGGTTATGGGATAAGGCACCGCGGCAGCGTCCGCCGATAGGACCTGCACGCGTATGCCCAACTCAGCAGAGAAATTTGCGTGCAGACCGGCGCCACCGGCATCGTAGAAGAGTTCCACGCGGCCGTTGGCGGCTACCGTGGAGGCATACTCTAGGAGCGTCGCGGTAGTCGATACCCCTACCGTAACCGAGTCGGCGGCCGAACCGATGGCGGTTGCAGCCACCGTCAAACGTCGCACGCCGCCAATTGCGCCACTAAGGCCGGCGTCGGTCGCGGAGGTGGTGCCAACCGTCGACCGCACTAGGCCCGGCGGCAGCTTGGTGGCAACCGCGGCTGAGAAGTCATCTATTGTGGTCGCCGCGGCGTTTCCTGCGATCCCGGGAACAACCGCCAGCAACAGGGCCAGCACGGACGCTGGCAACATCGCCGGCCGCGCAGCGCGCAACACGCTTGGAATGTTCAAGATCCCGCCCCTCTCTGCCTTCACTGCGTCAGCCAGATGCGGCTCAACTGTAGATCCCCGGCGGGTTGCGGATCGACAACAACGGTTATCGCGGCCAGGCGGCGCCGATCGAGGCGTGGGAAGTTGGCTAAACGGAAGTCCACCGTCTGCGGTCCCGGCGCGCTAACCACTTGCGTTGCCCCGGCTTTGCGCCCGGACTGGTCGGTCAGTGTGAGAGTTACGGAGTACGGTACGGCAGCCTCGTCGGAGTCCGCCACCAGCACCTTGAGGCTGAGGTTCGCGGATACGTCGAGGCCGAGCTTGCGGCCGCCGGCATCATAACTCAGTTCCAACTTGCCGTCGGCGCCTTCGCTGCTGGCGTAGTTCAGCAGCGCCCCCGTAGGCTCCAACTGGGTGCTGACGGCATCGACATCAGCGAGCCCGATCTCCGTAGCGGTAATCGTCAGTCGGCGCTGGCCGCCAATGACGCTGAGTAGTCTTGCTTCGCTGCGCGCCTTGCTTCCACGCTCTTCTTGCCGCAAGCCGCGGTGCGGGCTGCCGCTGCGGAAGTCGTCGATGTTGCGATCGGCGGCCAGGGCGTGGCCAACTGCTGTGGCGTTAAGCACCAAAGCGAGCAGCCCGGCGCAAACAGCGGATCGGATGGACATCACAAATCACTCCTTAACCTGGCCGCGCGCCCCTGAACGCCACTCGCCTTTGCTCAGGCGACCCACTGGCGCGCCGCCCCACGCCCGCACGATCTTCGGGTCCAACCGATGCGCCAGCGCACCCAGAGCCCGCAGATCGATGCGCAGCAAGGCCGCCACCTCGTCCGCGGTAAGCTCCAAGGCATACTCGCGGCACACCGATGTGGTCTCGGTGAAGAACCGCTCCCGAAAGGCGGCATCCGTCACCATCCGCCCGAGAATGCTCTCCAACTGTCTCTGGCTCATGCGCTCGCTCTCTCTGTTGTCTCAGGCATTGAGCAAAGCAGCGGCCAAGCCGGCGAGAAGTTGCGCTCGGCGCCGGAACCCGCGGAGCGACAGCGCTTCCAGCCGCTGGCGCCGCCGAGTCTCCGTGCCAGCCCCCGCCGGATGTGGCTGACACCAACCAGCCTGGCTGACATAAGCCGGCGAATGCCAGCGGCGGTCATGTCGCAAGTCATGTCGCTAGCGACATATGCCATGCGTACTTATACGGATCATCAAATGCGTGATGACGCTTTGGTTAGTCATGACGTTGACCGCCGTCACCGCTGCCGGCTCCGGACCGGCCGTTAGCGCACCCGCGCTTGCGGTCGGTCGCGCCGCGGGGTAAGGCCCCGGGCAATGAGCGCCGCCCCACCGCTGCGACCACCGACGCGGCTTTCGGCTTTGTGCATGGCCTGTGCGGGCGTCGCCTTTCTTACCGGCTGGCTGCTGGTAGTACTGGCGGCTCCCGATATGGTGGCGTTCTTCTATCAGCCGCGGGTTTTGGCCATCACGCACACGTTCACGCTCGGTTGGATCAGCCTGTCGATGATCGGCGTGCTCTATCAATACGTGCCCTCGCTGACGAAGAGCCCCCTGGCCTACCCGCGCCTGGCCGGCTTGCAGGTCGGGCTCTTCATCCTCGGCGCCGCCGGCATGGTCGCGCACTTCTGGATGGGCCGGTTAAACGGCATGGCATGGAGCGCCGGCGTCGTGCTCGCCAGCGTGTTGCTGTTTGCCGGATTGCTGGCGCCCTCGCTGGCACGCGCTCCGCGTTACGATGCCACGGTGATCGGCATCAGCGTCGCCGTCGCCTCCTTTGTCGGCACGGCGGCATTGGGCGTCTTATACGCCATCGACAAAGTCTACCCCTTCTTGGCGGGTAGCGTGCTGTCGAACATCGCCGCCCATGCTCACCTCGGCCTGCTGGGCTGGATCACGCTAACGATCTGCGCGGTATCTTACCGGATGGTGGCGGCGTTTCTGCTTCCCGAAGTGCTCTTCCCCGCGGCCACGCGCCGCCAGATCCTGCTACTGGCCGGGCTGATGCCGGTACTGCTGACGACCTTGCTCTCGCGTTGGCAGACGGCCACCTTTGTGGTCGGCTGCTTGGTGGCGATCGCGTTAGCTTGGTACGTGATCATTCTCTGGCGGCTGCTGCAGGGGCGGCGGATGCCGGTGGACTGGACGCTGGCACACGTGCTCGCGGCGCTCGTGCATCTGGCGGCCGCAATTGGCTGCGGCTTGGCGCTGGTAGTGCTGGTCGATCCCGGCAGCGCGCTGGGTAATCGGCTGGTGTTGGCTTACGGCATATTCGCGCTGAGCGGATGGATTTCCAACTTCATCATCGGCATGGCCACGCGCATGGTTCCCGGCCTGGTCGGCAAAGGCGCGCGCCCACTACTCTCGGAGCGCGGGCGCGCTCTGCTCTTTGGTCTGCTCAACGCCGGCATCGCCGCCGCGGCAATGGCGGCGCTCAGCGCCAGCGCGCCGGCTCTCCGTCTTGCCGCCCTGCTGCCGCTAGCCGCCGGCCTGTTGTTCTGCACCACGCTGCTGCGCCGCCTGTCCCGGCCGCGCCCGACCTCGTGATCATTGCCGGCGCTCGCATCACACCATCCTTGACGCAGGATTTGCCGCTGGTAAACAAGTGTTCATTCGGCAGCACAAGCGCCCCCGGCGGGTGGGCTTGGTAGGCGCGGTCTGGCTCTCCAGATCCAAGATGCCGCCTGCCTGCGGGCAAAGGAGACATGATGCGCACGGAAATCTGCGACCGCTTGGGAATCGAATTACCGATCTTCGCCTTCAGCCACTGCCGCGACGTGATCGCCGCAGTCAGTAAAGCCGGCGGGTTTGGTGTGCTCGGGGCCGTGGGCTTTCCGCCCGACCAGCTCGAAGTCGAGCTGAAATGGATCGACGAGCACACCGGCGACAAGCCCTACGGCGTCGACATCGTGATCCCCGGCAAGTACGAGGGCATGGGCGAACTCGATCCCAAGAAGATCGAGCAGCAGCTACTCGCCGCGGTGCCGCCGCAGCACCGCGAGTTTGCCGACAAGGTTCTGGCCGATCACGGCGTGCCCAAGCTCCCCGCCGGCGAACGGCCGGTCAGCCAGTTGCTGGGCTGGACGGCGGCAACCGCGACCCCGCAAGTGGAGGTGGCCCTGCGCCACCCCAAGGTCAAGCTGATCGCCAACGCGCTCGGTACCCCGCCGGCCGATGTGATCGCCGAAGTCCACGGCGCCGGCCGCTTGGTCGCGGCTTTGTGCGGCTCGGCGAAGCATGCGCGCTCGCACCAAGCCGCGGGCATCGACATCATCATCGCGCAAGGCTACGAAGGCGGCGGGCACACCGGCGAGATCGGCAGCGTCGTGCTGTGGCCCGAGGTAATTGATGCCGTCGCGCCCACGCCCGTGTTGGCCGCCGGCGGCATCGGCTCGGGCCGTCAGATCGCCGCGGCGCTGGCGATGGGCGCACAGGGGGTTTGGACCGGCTCGCTGTGGCTGACCGTGCAGGAGGCCGACGTGCCGCCGGCGCAAATGGCCGCCTATCTCGAAGCCACCAGCCGCGACACCGTGCGTTCGCGCTCCTTCACCGGCAAGCCCTGCCGCATGCTGCGCAACGACTGGACCGAGGCCTGGGAAGGCCCCGACTCACCCAAACCACTCGGCATGCCGTTGCAGTTCATGGTCACCTCCGACGCCGTGGCCCGCGGCCACCGTTACGCCGACAAGGCCAAGGCCGTCATGTTCAGCCCAGTTGGCCAAATCGTCGGTTCGATGAACACCGTGCGTTCGGTCAAAGAAGTCATCGTGGAGCTAGTCGAGGAATATCTGACAGCGGTGGAGCGCTTGGAGCGTCTGACCGCGAGCGGCACCTGAGGCCCCGGCCGGCCCGGCCGCCAGCGCGAGCCGCGCGGGGTTGTACCACCGCTGCGCCCGTGGTTCAGTTGCGCGCCATGCCATCAGGATTCACCGCCACCTCTTCGGCCACCGCCTCCGCGCGCCCGCTGGCGCTGGCCGCGGTCGCGGTCGCGGTTCTCACCTGGGGCTGGAGCAACGTCGTCATCAAGGCGGTGTCGACAACCGGATTGGTGGCGTCGTTCTACCGGCTATGGTTTGCGATCCCGCTGCTGTGGCTGTTACCCGTGATCATGCCCTCGACCCGCGCCCGGCTGACGCGGTCGTGGCTGACTGCCTCGCTCGCGGGTGGGGCGTTGTTCGCCGTGCATCAGATCCTGTTCTTCAGCAGCCTCAAGCTCACCAGCGTCGCCAACGTAACCATCATCGGGGCGCTGCAGCCGGCGCTGGTGCTGCTGGTTGCCGGCCGCCTGTTCGCCGAGCGTGCCAGCGCCGGCGCGGTGATCTCGGCGTTGGTGGCAGTGGCGGGTACGATACTGGTGATCGCGGGGTCGGCCGGCACACCGCACTGGAGCCCGCTCGGCGACGCCCTGGCCACGGTGAACCTGTTCGCCTTCACCGCCTATTTCCTCGCCTCCAAGCACTTCCGCGCCAGCGTCGGGGCCACCGAATACGTGCTCGGTATGACCACCGTGGCCGGGCTGTTGATGATGATCGCAGCGCTGGCCACCAAACAGGACTTGCTCTCGCCCCGCGGTTGGGATTGGCCGTTTCTGCTGTTCATAGCCGTTTTGCCGGGAACCCTCGGCCATTTCCTCACCAACTGGGCGCACCCGCATCTGCCGGCGTTCCTGCTCTCGGTGATGCTGCTGGCGGTGCCGGTGATCGCCACCTCGGGTGCGGCGGTGTTTCTCGACGAGTCGCTCAATCTCACCCAAGTGGCGGGAGGCAGCATCGTCCTGGCGGCGATCGGTACGCTGGTGCAAACCACGGCAGCGCCGGCGGCCGATGAGCTCGCCGAAAGCGCCGCCGAAACCGACGCGCCGTAAGTCAGCGCGCCGCGAGACCGCCGGCGCCGGTAACGCTTGGGCTCGGCGCAGTTGAATTGGCCCCCGGTAATGTGCTTCACCACTGGCCATGGAATTCAATCTCGCTGATCTCTTCGAGCACGCGGTCGACCACTTCGGCGAGCGCGAATACTTGGTCTGTGACGGCAAACGGCGCACCTACCGGGAGATGGACGAGCGCGCCAACCGCCTCGCCCACCACCTGGCGTCCGCCGGCATCGGCCCCGGCGATCATGTCGGCATCTATGCCCTCAACAGCGTCGAATGGGTCGAAACCGCCTGGGCCGTTTTCAAGCTGCGCGCCGTCTGGGTCAACATCAATTACCGGTACGTCGAGCATGAACTCGAGTACCTGTTCTCCAACGCCGACCTGAAGGCACTGGTCTACCAGCGCAGCTTCGCCCCACGCGTAGCCGGCGTACTGCCGGCGATGCCGCTGCTGCGGCACTCGCTGGTGATCGAAGACGGCAGCCCCGAGGACGCCGCTGCGGTCGGCTCGCTCGAGTACGAAGAGGCGCTGGCCGCCGCCTCGCCGGTGCGCGATTTCGGCCCGCGCTCGGGCGACGATCTCTACATCCTTTACACCGGCGGCACCACCGGCCTGCCCAAGGGCGTGGTGTGGCGGCACGAGAACGTCTTCATGGCCCTCGGCGGCGGTATCGACGCCATCAGCGGCGAGCGCGTCGCCCGGCCGCAAGACATGGTCGAGAAGGGCAAGACCGGCATGGTGCTCACCTTTCTGCCGATTGCGCCCTTGATGCATGGCGCCTCGCAATGGGCGGTCATGGGCCAGAGCTTCGTTGGCAACAAGATCGTGCTCATGGGCAAGTTCGAGCCCCGCGCGGTCTGGGCGCTGGTCGAGCGCGAGCGCATCAACTCCATCATGATCACCGGCGATGCCATGGCGCGGCCGCTGATCGAGGCGCTCAACGCTCCCGCTGCCCCTTGGGACACTTCCTCACTATTCCTGCTCACCAGCAGTGCGGCGACCTTCTCGCCGTCGGTGAAGGAGCAGTTCTTCGCCCGCTTCCCCAACCTGATGATGTTCGATGCCGTCGGCTCGTCCGAGACCGGCAATGCCGGCATGGTCATGGTGCAAGCCGGCCAGACCGCCATGAGTGGGGGGCCGACGATCAAGGGCTTGAAACAAACCATCGTGCTCGATGAGCAGGGTCAACCGGTCAAAGCCGGCTCGGGCACAATCGGCAAGCTGGCGGTTTCGGGCGACATCCCGCTCGGGTACTACAAGGACCCGCAAAAGACCGCCGAGACTTTCGTCGTCTTCAACGGCGTGCGCTACTCCGTGCCGGGCGACTTCGCCATGGTCGAGGCCGACGGGCGCATCACCGTGCTCGGTCGCGGCTCAGTGTCGATCAATTCCGGCGGCGAGAAGATCTTCCCGGAAGAAGTGGAAATCGCCGTCAAGTCGCATCCCGACGTCTTCGACTGCACGGTGGTCGGGGTACCCGACGAGCGCTGGGGCCAACGCGTGGTGGCGGTGGTGCAGCCGCGGCCGGGGGCCACGCCGGCGTTGGCGTCGATTCAGGAACATTGCCGCAAACTCATCGCCGGTTACAAAGTCCCGCGCCAAATCCACGTGGTCGACACCATCGTGCGCTCACCCAGCGGCAAGCCGGACTACCGTTGGGCCAAGGCGGCGGCCATGGAGGCCGTCTAGCGCGGCTGCGCGCGCCGCGGCGGCGTTGGCGCGGCCTGAACGCGAGCGACATGTACCTCGCCTACACCCCCGAGCAGGAGGAGTTGCGCCGCCAGCTGCGAGCGTATTTCGCCGCGCTGATGACGCCGGCAGTGGAAGCGGAGGTGGCCGCCGGTAACACCGGCGGTTCGCATTGCCTGGCGGCGGTGCGCCAGATGGGGCGCGACGGCTGGCTCGGCATCGGTTGGCCGCGGGAGTACGGCGGCCAGGGCCGCAGCCTGATCGAGCAGTTCGTTTTCTACGATGAGGCATGGCGGGCGTTGGCGCCGATCCCAGCGCTCACCATCAACGCCGTCGCCCACACCCTCATGGCCTTCGGCACCGAGGCGCAGAAGCAGTTCTTCCTCCCTCGGATTTTGCGCGGCGAGCTGCACTTCGCCGTCGGCTACACCGAGCCCAATGCCGGCACCGACCTCGCCGCGCTGCAAACCCGCGCCACCCGCGACGGCGATCACTGGATCATCAACGGCCAGAAGCTCTACACCAGCCTGGCGGCTTACGCCGACTACATCTGGCTGGCGGCGCGCACCGATCCGCAGGCGCCCAAACACAAGGGGATCTCCATTTTCGCCGTGCCGACCACTGCCCCCGGCTTCTCCTACTCGATCATTCACACCCTCGTCAGCTCGGGCACCACCGCAACTTATTACGACAACATCAGCGTGCCGCATTCGGCACTCATCGGTGAAGTCAACAAGGGGTGGAAGTTGATCACGAATCAACTCAACTACGAGCGCGTGGCGATCTGCCCGCCGGGCATGGTCGAGCAGGTGTACGAGGACACCGTACGCTGGGCGCAGGACAGCCGCCTCGCCGACGGCCGCCGGGTGATCGATCAGGACTGGGTGCGGCTCAATCTGGCGCGGGTCTACGCCCGGCTCGAATATCTGCGACTACTGAACTGGAAGGTGGCCTCCACTCCAGAGTTGAACCCGGCCGACGCCAGCGCCACCAAGGTCTTCGGCAGCGAGTTCTTCTGCGAAGCCTACCGCCAGCTGCTCGAAGTCATCGGGCCGGCCGGCTACCTGCGCCGCGACTCTCCCGGCGCCGTGCTGCGCGGCCGCCTCGAGCGGGCCTACCAGGGCACGCTCTTCCTCACCTTCGGCGGCGGCACCAACGAAATTCAACGCGACCTCATCGCCCTCTTCGGCCTCGGCATGCCGCGCGTACCGCGTTTCTAATGAGCTTGCGTAACCACTCGAAACACAAGTGCGTGATGGGCCAACCACCGAGGCGCAGAGGACACCGAGGGAGAACGCGGAACGATTCGCAATCCGCGCTCCGAAGTCCGCTATCGCAAGTCTTCTCCGTGTGCTCCGGTGCGCGGCGGTTCATCTCCTTTTCCCTGTGCTCGGCTCGATAAGGCCCCAAGAATGGATTTCACACTCGACCAAGATCAGCAGGCCATCAGCGCGCTTGCCGGCCGCATCCTGACGGAGCAGCTCACGCCTGCAAGACTGGGCACCATCGAGACGCAAACTGGCCGATTCGCTGCCGACACCTGGGCGGAGCTGGCGCGAGCACAGTTGCTGGGCGCGCCGCTCAGTGAAGACGCCGGCGGCGGCGGCTTCGGCATCGTCGAGGCGTGCCTGGTGCTCGAGCAGGTCGGCCGCACAGTGGCGCCCCTGCCCTACTTCGCCAGCATCATCCTGGGGGCGATGGCGATCGACGCCTTTGGCTCGCCGGAGCAACGCGCGCGTTACTTGCCGGCGGTCTGCCGCGGTTCGCTGATCTTGACCGCGGCTCTCGCTGAAGCGGGCGAAGTCTTCGTTCCGGCGCTGCCGGCAACCGTTGCTATACGCGACGGCGGCGGCTGGCGCCTTGAGGGCGAGAAGCGGTTCGTGCCGGCGGCGCACCTGGCCGGAATCATGCTGGTACCGGCGCGCACGGGTAGCGAAAGCGTGGGGGTCTTCTTGGTCGACCCGGCGGCCCCGGGCGTCACGCTCGCGCGGGTCGAGACCACCAGCTTGGAGCCGCAGTTCATCGTGACCTTGTGCGGCACCAAGCTCACGACGGGTGATGTGCTGGGTGAGCCCGAGCGCGGCGCGGCGATCGTCGACTGGATCGTCCAGCGCGCCATCGCCGGGCTGTGCAGCATGCAGGCGGGCGTGTGTGAGGCAGCACTGCGGCTGACCGCCCGGCACCTGTCTGAACGCGAGCAGTTCAACGTCAAGCTCGCCACCTTCCAGGCGGTCGCGCACCGCGCCGCCGACGCTTACATCGACACCGAGGCCGTCACCCTGACCGCGCGCCACGCCGCATGGCGACTGGCCGCGAAGCTGCCGGCCGAGGCCGCGCTCGCGGTCGCCAAGTACTGGGCCGCCGAGGGCGGCCAGCGCGTCGCCCACGCCGCGCAACACCTCCACGGCGGCATCGGTGTCGATACCGCCTATCCGCTCCACCGCTATTTCCGCTGGAGCAAGCAGATCGAGCTGACACTCGGTGGAGCCATGGCCCACCTCGCCCGCCTCGGCACCCTCATCGCAACCCAAACCCCGGGAGAGAATGCATGAGCGTACCAGCCTCTGCTGGTCATCATTGACTTGCCTTTGCTCGCGAGCGCTTGCAACAAGGATACCTCGCCAGAGTGATGAACTCGGCGCTCACCGCGGCGCCGGCTCGAACCAGTGCAATCCGAGCGTGTCTGAGACTTTGTGGAAGCGCGCTACGACCGGCAGGCCGATTTCGATGGCGGCGCAATCGATGGCGCGTAAGGCCGACACCAGGCGCAGGCCTTCTTCCAGTTCGATGACCACGGCGGCGTAAGGCAAGTCCGCTGCAAACATCGGCGCCAGCGCTTGATGTGTGACCGTCCAGGTGTAGACCTGGCCCCGCCCTGACGAGGCCGCCCACTCGCACGCTTCTGCGCCGCACCGCGAGCACAGGATCCGCGGCGGGTGGCGCCAGCTGGCGCAAGCGGTGCAACGCTGGAAGCGCAGCTCGCCGCGAGCACAGTAAGCGTAGAACTCCGCCGCCGGCCCTTCCGGGTTGGGGGTAAAACGGGGTACAAATAGCGCCTCACTCATAGTCATATCCTCGTCATAGCCTCGGGCCGCTAGCGTCCCAGCACCGCCAGGCTGCCGTCACCGAAGTCGCCCCAGCCGGTGACCAGCCCCAGGCGGGCACCCGTAACCTGAGCCGCACCGGCCTCGCCGCGCAGCTGGCGGGTGGCCTCGACGATATGATTCATGCCCCACATGTGCCCTTGTGACAGCAAGCCACCGTGCGTGTTGAGCGGGTAGCGCCCGCCCAGCTCGATGCGGCCATCGCGCACGAACGCCCCCGACTCACCGGGGCCGCAAAGGCCGAGCGCCTCCAGTTGCAGCAAGACGATGTAAGTGAAGCAGTCGTAGACCTGCAGGAAATCGACCTCCGTCACCTTGATGCCCGCCATCGCCAGCGCCCGCGGTGCGGCGGCGTGCAAGCCGATGCAGAACATGTCCGGCCGACTCGGGATATCGTCGGCCGGGTAGGGATGTCCCTCGGCGGCGCCGAGTATGAGCACCGGCATCTTCGCCAGAGAGCGCGCCCGCTCCGCGGTGGTTACCACGATGGCGGCGGCGCAGTCGGTTTCCAGCGAACAGTCATACAGGCGAAAGGGCTCGGAGATCATTCGCGCGGCGAGATACTCCGGCAGCGATAACGTCCGGCCGCGCATCAGCGCCTTGGCGTTGCGCTGCGCGTGCGCGCGGCAGGCGAGCGCGACGGCGCCGGTGTCCTCGTCGCGAATGCCGAACAGCCGCTTGTGGCGCATGCAGATCCAGGCGTACATCTGCGCCGGCAGCATCACGCCGTAAGGCATGTAGAAGTCGGCGATGGTGTCGGCGAGGGGGGTGGGCGCAAAGGTGAGCTTGGGCCGGCGGGCGCCGGGCTTGGGCCGAAAAGCCGAGTAGCCGTTCCACCCAACTACGACCAGCACGTGCTGCGCCAGCCCGTTGCTCACCGCCATGGCCGCGCTCTGCAACGCCGCCACCGGGCTGGCGCCGCCCATGTGCACGGTGACCGAGAAGCGCAACTCCGCGATGCCGAGGTTCGCCG
The DNA here is from genome assembly GCA_016210005.1 of Deltaproteobacteria bacterium. NCBI lineage: Bacteria > Pseudomonadati > Myxococcota > Myxococcia > Deltaproteobacteria bacterium. The sequence goes on from JACQVA010000107.1 coordinate 12,495, forward strand.
CCAACTCCTCGGTGGTGGTGAAACCCGACGGCGGAATCAGGCCGTCGATGTCGTGCAGCGAGAGCCCGGCGTCGGCAACTGCCGCCCGCGCGGCTTCGAGCATCAACTCCACCGGCAAGCGCTCCGAGCCGCGCACATAATCGGTTTCGGCAATCCCGACGATCGCCGTTCGCCCGCAGAACTGTGGTGTGATGGGTGGCATAAGTCCAAGCCCCTCGCGCTGAGCGGTCCAGGGCGCAGCTTGTAGCAAGCTCGGGCAGGGAGGGCGAGCGGGCAAGGGAGAGGGACCTTGCCCGCCCCGGGCGCAGAAAAGGAGGGCCCGACTGCGAGCAGGAAGCCGTCCGTTAACTCGCAGTCTCGGCCAACACCGTGAGCAACAGCCATGCCCGCCTAAGCGGGAACGGCCGGCTCGGTGGCCGGTCGTATCAAGCCGCTAATCCGCCTCCGTTAACTGAGAAAGCTTTCGCGCGTGCGCGAAGGCCCCGAAACCAGCCCCGGCGGCTCACACCTCGGCCGAGTCGGCGCGCCGCTTCGGCCGCTCGACCTGCCGCAGGATCTTCTTGCGCAAGCGCACTGACTGCGGGGTGATCTCGACCAGCTCATCGTCCGCGATCCACTCGATACCGTTCTCCAAGCCCATCTCGCGATGCGGTGTGATGATGATGTTCTCGTCGCGGCCGGCGGCGCGAATGTTGGTGAGCTTCTTCTCGCGGCAGATGTTGACGTTGAGGTCGGTATCGCGCGAGTACTCGCCCACTACCATGCCTTCGTAAACCCGCGTGCCGGGGGCGACAAACAACGTGCCGCGTTCCTGGAGGTGGAAGATCGCGTACGGCGGCGCCACGCCTTCACGGTCTGACACCATGGCGCCGTTGGTGCGCGCTTGTATCGGCCCTTGCCACGGTGCCCAGCCGTTGAACAGCGCGTTCATGATGCCGGTGCCGCGGGTGTCGGTGAGAAAGCGCGAGCGGAAGCCGATCAGGCCGCGTGAGGGCACGGCAAACTCCAGCCGCACGCGGCCGGAGCCGGAATGAATCATCTTGGTCATCTTGCCGCGCCGCATCGCCAGCAGCTGCGAGACGACTCCGATGTAGTCCTCGGGAATGTCGATGACAAGCAACTCCATCGGTTCGTGGAGCACCCCGTCCACCTGCCGCGTCACCACGGTCGGCTTCGACACCATCAACTCGTAGCCTTCTCGACGCATGGTTTCGACCAGGATCGCCAGCTGCAGCTCGCCCCGGCCGGTCACCCTCAGGGCGTCGGGCGAGTCGGTGTCTTCGATGCGCAAGCTGACGTTCTTGCGCTGTTCGTGTTGCAAGCGCTCGCGCAGCTTGCGCGAGGTGACGAATTCGCCCTCGCGCCCGGCCCACGGTGAATTGTTGGCGCTGAAGATCATGGCGATGGTAGGCTCGTCCACCCGGATCGGCGGCAGCGGCCGCGGGCTTTCGCGGTCGGCGATGGTGTCGCCGATGTGGATGTCCTCGATACCAGCCACCGCCACCACATCGCCGGCGCTAGCCGACTCGAGTGCAATCCGTTTCAGCCCATGCCAGCCGTAGATCTGGGTGATCTTCACCGGCTGCTGGCTGCCGTCGGCGCGACACAAAGTGTACAACCCAGCACTCCGCAGAGTGCCGTTCTTCACCCGGCCGATGGCCAGCCGCCCGACGTAGTCGTTGTAGTCCAGGTTGTTGGCCTGGAACTGGGTGGGCGCCTGCGGGTCGCCCGAGGGGCCGGGCAGCGTTCGCAAGATCAAGCCGAACAACGCCCGCAAGTCCGCCGCCGGCTGTTCCAGCGCCCGCGTGGCGGTGCCGGCACGGGCGTTGGTATAGACCACGGGAAACTCGATCTGCTCCTCGCTGGCGTCGAGGTCGATGAACAAGTCGTAGATCTCATCGAGCACGGCGGCGATGCGGGCGTCGGCGCGGTCGATCTTGTTGATGCATACGATCGGCGGCAGCCCGGCTTCGAGCGCCTTCTTCAAGACAAAGCGGGTCTGCGGCAGCGGCCCTTCGGAGGCATCCACCAACAGCATGACGCCGTCGACCATCGCCAGCGTCCGTTCCACCTCGCCGCCGAAATCGGCGTGGCCGGGGGTATCGACGATATTGATCTTGACGCCCTCGTACTCGATCGAAGTGTTCTTGGCCAAGATGGTGATACCGCGCTCGCGTTCAAGAACGTTGGAGTCCATCACCCGTTCCATCACCTGCTCGTTGGCGCGGAAGATGCCGCTTTGGTGCAGCATGGCGTCGACCAGCGTGGTCTTGCCGTGATCAACGTGGGCGATGATGGCGATGTTACGGACGTCGGGTCGGCGAATCGGTGCAGTCGTCATGCTCTGGTAAACAGAACGGGGGCCGCGCCGGCCCCCGTTGGTGTGCCTCCTCGAAGAAAGTTGCCGGCACTATAACAGTCGTCCGCACCCGCGCAAAGGCGGCCGCGAAGGGGTGCCTTCGGAGACGACACTAGTCGATCACTCCGCCGTTGGGCTGGGCGTTAGAATCGGCGTGGAGGTCAGGGGCGCTGGCGGGTTGGTGGGAGTGGCGTTCGGCGTTGGTGTCGGCGTTCTCGTTGGCGTGTGGATCGCCGTGGGCGTTGGTGTGGCGGTGGGCGTCCGGGTCATCCCTCACTGATCGCGCGAACTGCGCTCTTGTCCATGCTGTCTCTGTCAAGAGCGCATCGAGCCACTTGCTTCCCTTGGCCGGCTTTCCCGATTTGTGCTTGCCGGCGCTCTCATGATTTCCCGGACTCTGGGCCGCCCCGATCTCTGCGCCCGTTCTACGCCGCCGCCCCCGGCACGGGCCGGCACTTCCAGTAGTAGTTGTGGAAGCTCGAGGCGTCGTGCAGTCGCCGGAAGACGATCTCCGCGGTCATGCCGATCTTGACGTCCTGCGGGTCGCCGTCGGTCATCGAGAGGAAGACGCGGCCGCCACCGGCCAGGTCGAGCACCAGTCGCGGTACGGGCACGTTGACGTACTTGCCGGCATCGAGGTGGTCGAGCGTGAAGGTGTACACGCTGCCGCTCTTGGCCAGCTTGACCTCTTCGATTTGGTCCTTAGTGGCGCACTCGCCACACACCCGGGGGATGGGGTACTGCACGGCGCCGCATTTGCGGCAGCGGCCGCCGTGCCAGTTCAGGACGATGTTGGTGTCACGCCAGTACGTAACGGCGGAGCCGCGCGGGTCCGCCTCATCTCGCTTCATGAGCTTGCGGAAGCCGGCGTAGGCCGTGTACGTGGGCAGGTCCCTCCTCTGGGCGAGATGGCCGGCCAGGCCCTTGCGAGCGGGGGCGGAAGGAAAGTCCTTTTCGAGTTCCACCAGAAAGGCGTCCGCGCCGTCGCCGTTGTTAATCACCAACAGTTTGTCGCCCCCCGTCGCTCCCTCCAGTGCCCCTGCCAGCATCATCAGGACCAGTGGAGTTCCGGGATAGCCGAGGAACATGAACATGGTGTCTTGGAGCTTACTGCGATCCACGCCGAGCGTGTCGGCGACGGTCCAGCTCGCGCGCGGGTCCGTGGCGGTGAAGACTCCGTGGGTCAGACTGCCGGGAGCCACTTTCTCCTTGGCCAGAAGGGATTTCCCGGCCTCTTCCGCGCTCTTGACGTATCCGTACTGGGTCTCGGCCTTGCCCTCGAAGGAGCGAATGTAGCGATCATCGCCGCGCCGCCAGACGCCGATCTGGTCGCCGGCAACGGAGGTGAAGCCGCGCAACACCGCCAGCCCTTGTTTGGAGATCAACACCGCACCGGCCGCGTCACCCAGCATTTGCTCCCACAGCGACTCCGGTTCGCCGAGACGGCAATCCGCCGCGACCACCAAGATGCTACGCGCCGAGCCGGAATCGACGGCGTCGGCGGCCGCGCGCAGGGCCGTGGTCGCCGCACGCAGCGAGCCGGTGAAGTCGGCGGTGTTGATGTCGGTGCGCATGTCGAGGGCAGCTGCGATGATTCCCGCGCACTGCTTCTCATCGTACGGCGCCGTGGTGGTGGCGAAGTACAGGCCGTCGACGGTCGACGGGTCTATCCCCGCCAGGCAGTCCGCGCCCGCCGCCATCGCCATCGTGAGGCTGTCCTCGTCGGCGTTGGCGACGGCCCGTTCACCGGGGGCCGCCGGTATTCCCCAAGCCTCACCCATCTTCTCTCGGGCGAGTCTGAACAGAGGAATGTACGCGCCGAACGATGCAATCTTGGCCATGGTCTCTTCCTCTCGCGGTGCCTCAGAACCGGCAACAGGTCCCGAGCGTTGGGTTGTGCCAGGAGTCGAAGACGTCGTCCCAATACGGGTCGTCGAAGCGAAACCCCGCTGTCACGAGCGCATCGCCGGCACGCGGCTTCCTCGGCTCTTCGGAAGCGCGGGTCTGTGCTTGCTTCGGCGGAGTCATCCGGGACGGTTCTTCTTCATTCTCACGAGCCGGCATCGTTCGACTCATATGACCTCCCCAGCGCCCTGGCAAGTTCCGAGGGCGAGCGGTGCCTACAGAGTCTCCCGCGCGGGAGGCGGGGTTGGGAGCTGCGGTCACGGGCAGGCGGGGCGTTTCAGCGTTCCCGGTCGTCGGCCCATGGTTCGCAACCCGGCCGAGTCGGCCGTACGTCCGGGACATCCCGTCCCCCCAATATCGGTGGGCTTTGTGGCCGATCTGGGTTCTGCTAGAAGGGGATCCTAAGGAAGATAGATCGATGGAACGGATCGAGATCGAGATCGACGAAGAGACTCTCGCACGTGCCCGTAAGCTGGCTGAGGTGCGCCGCTGCTCGCTCGACGAGCTCGTCAAAGAGTTCATCCGGCAGGAGACCAAGCCGGCCGGCTCCATCGACACCATGCTCGGCATGTTCGCCGACGAGCCCGCCTTGCTGGACGAAGTCGTCGAGTCGGCCATGCAGGCGCGCGAGCGCGATCCGCTGAGGCATACGGTTGGATAGGGCGCTGCTCGACACCGACACGTTCTCAGAGATCCTCAAACGTGTCGACGGACCAGTCGTCACGCGTGCCACTCAGTACCGATCGCAGTTCGGCGTCTACACCATCTCGACGATCACGGTTGTCGAGATCGTCAAAGGGCTTCACAAGGTTCAACGCGAAGAGCGGCTGCAGGAATTCTTGAAGGGGCTGTCGGCGGTTGAAGTTCTCACGCTCGATCTGAACAGCGCGGAGCTGGCAGGTCGGATTTATGCTGATCTCGAACGAACTGGGCAGCCCATCGGCCGTGCTGATCCCATGATCGCAGCCATCGCGATCCGGAATGGGCTCACGCTCATCACCGGGAACACGGCGCATTACGAGCGGATCAAGAACCTCAACTACGATCTGCAGCTCGGCAATTGGCGGAGCTGATCCGCCGTCACGATCATCACACCACAGAGGCGAGTGCTCGGCCGGCAGGCGCTTCAATGCGGCGGCGCAAGCCGCGTGCTGGATGTCGTCGGCGTCGAGCAGCTCCGGTGTCTACTCAGGCCCCTCTCTTGGCCGCGAAAAGGCGCATAAGAAAGGTGGAACGCCGGAAAACCCTTCACTCTCTTTCTGACCGGCTGAGTGCGAATTTGTGTATCTGGAATGTCGGCGCGCCGAAGTTGATGAGCACACCGTGTTCCATGCGCGACACCCACTGGTAGCCCAAGAGCTGGGCGACATGCTCGCCCGCGAGGGTTTTGGCTGCCTTCAGCTCGACGATCATGCGCATGACCCATCCCGTCCTTTCTTGCGCCTTTTCGCGGCTGCCCGGCCTTTGCCTCCGTATCTCGCCTCCGACTCTGCAGTGCGATCTTCGCGCGGCACGCGAGGGGTGGCAACAATCTTCGCGCAGCGCGCCGAGTTTCAGGAACAGCTCCTCACGCGGGACGTTTCAGCGTTCGCAATCGCGCATTGCCCGCGGTGCATAGGCAAGCGCGGTGTGTACTCGTGCGTGTGGATTCGTCCCCGGGCGTGATCACGGTCATCACCCCACAGAGGCGACTGCTCGGCAGCAGAGTGTGGATCACTGGCCCCTGGCAGAGCCGGTCGCTCGCGAACTCGGGACACTCGTTCCTACGTCCCTCGGGACGCCGCGCTGTGGCTGCCAGCGACCCAGCGGGATTCGACGGTCGGCCTTGGAAAACGGCGATGGAAGTGGGTATGCTGCGGGCAGACTGGCGAGGTCCTGCCGGGTGAAGGTCCACCGAAACGGCGTCGCGATCTGCTCGTAATGGGATTGAAAGCGCAACAGGCGGTCCTCGACTTCGGCCAGCGAGGTGAAATCGTTGGGAGTGAGGACCTTGCGTTGGA
>JACQVA010000108.1 GCA_016210005.1 Deltaproteobacteria bacterium
CACCGGCCCCGACCCGCCGCGCTGACCGGTGGCGGCGCAGCCGGTTCCCACCCCGCTGATCCGTCGCTCCGTCTCGGTGGCCCGGTCGCAACCGATCGCCCCGGGAAAATCGAGCTATGCATGCTCACCGGAAGGACACGCTTAGTCGCCCGCGGCGGCGCCGCTTCGATATGCGCGGGGTGATGCGCCTCCAGCGGCACCGACCCCGTCAAGAGTGGCAAACACCCTGGAGATCAAGATGTCGCTTTCCCGAGCGTGAAATAGAACGTGGCGCCCTGCTCCGGGGTGCTCTCGGCCCATATTCGGCCGCCGTGCTTCTCGACGATGCGTTTGACGATGCTCAGGCCAATGCCGCTGCCCTCGAATTCGTCCTGGCGGTGAAGGCGCTGAAAGACGCGGAAGAGCTTGTCCGCGTAACGGCCATCGAACCCGACGCCGTTGTCGCGCACGTAGAACACCGCTTTGTCATTGTGGGTGGCGGTGCCGACTTCGATGCGCGCGGCCGCTACCGGCCGGGTGAACTTGATGGCGTTGGCAATCAGGTTGTCGAACAGCTGGCGCAGCAAGGTGGCGTCACCGGTTACCGTCGGCAGCTCGTTGGTCACAAACTCGATCGGCCGTTCGCCGGCGGCGGCGCGCAGTTCGTCGATGGCGCCATGGGCTAGGGCGCCGAGATCGACTGGCCGGATCTTCAATTCGGCCCGCCCTACTCGCGACAACACCAACAGCCCTTGGATCAACTCCGTCATCCGCGCACTGCCGCTGCTGACGCGCGCGAGGTAGTGTTGTGCCTCGGCCGGCAGCTGGGCGCCGTAGTCCTCGCTCAAGATGCGGATGAAGCCCTCGATGTGGCGCAGCGGTGCGCGCAGGTCGTGCGACACCGAGTAGCAGAACGCCTCGATCTCCTGGTTGACGGCTTCCAGCTCGGCGGTGCGCTGGCGCACGCGTTCTTCCAGCTCTTCGTTGAGCTGGCGCACCTCGGCCTCGGCGCGCTTACGCTCGGTGACGTCGCGGATGACAGAGAGGATCACGCGCTGTCCGGCAATGTCGGCGCCGACCGCACTGACCTCGACCGGGAAAGCGGATCCGTCGCGGCGCCGGTGCACGGTTTCAAACACCGCGGGGCCTTCAGCGGCCTGGCGCAGCTGGTTGGGCAGGGTCGCGCGCGCGGCCTCTGCTCTGAGGTCGGAGACGTTCAGCTGGAGTAGTTGGGCGCGCTCGTGGCCGTACGCCAGCTCGGCGGCGCGGTTGACTTCCAGAACGCGCCCCGCGGGACTCAAGAACAGCACGACGTCGGTGGCGTATTCGCTCAGCAAGCGGTAGGGCTCGCGTGCTGCCAGCACGGCCCGTTCTCGCGCCAGCTCGGCGCTGAGCACATGCGCGCGTTGCCGCCGTGACCAAGCCAGCACGAACCCGGCAAACGCCAGCACTACCAGTGTCCCTGCAATCACAAGCTGTCTGATCTCGTCACGGAATCCGGCGACGGCCTCGTCGCGGTCGATCTTCGCCACCAGGCCCCAGCCCAGCGCCTTGATCCTGCGGGTGGCCGCCAGCACCGGCACCGCACGATAGTCAATGAATTCGCCGAAGCGTTCCTCACCGGCCAGCGCATGGCGCGCCGCCAGCCGCTCGGTTTCACTGGGCACCTGTACCATCAGCCCGTTGCGGCCGCGCACCGGCCACAAGAAGACGATGTTCTCGGCTTCGCGGTCGACCAGGATTGTCTGCCCCGTTCGTGTCGACTCCTGGCCGGCCACCAGCAGCGCCAGCAACGATCTTTCGAGATCCATCACCAACGTAACCGCCCCCAGCGCGGGCGCCTGTTCGTCGCCGCCCGCGAACACCGGGCGGACGAATACCAGCCACCAGCGCTCGGCGGAGCGCACGCGGTGGACCCGAAAGCTGCCGCCATTGAGCGTTGCGGCGACGGTGTCTGCTAAATCCAAAGCCGGAGCCTGCGCCCGCTCGACCTGGGCGACGGCGCGGCCGGTGCGATCCCACACCGCCACCGCGCTATAACCGTATGCCCGCAGCGGATGGCCGAGCACCTCAGCGACGTGCATCGCCAGGTCGCGCTGCGCGCCTTCGCTTGGCTCTGCCGCCGGCCGCAGCAGCTCGACCACCGAGGGAAAACCGGCGATGACTTCGGCGTCGCCGCGCCGTTCGCCCAGCCAGGCTTCGATCAACTTCACCTGCGCATTGGCCGCCGATGAAAGGTGTTGCTCCCAGTACGCGGTGGTTTCGACCCACTCGCTGGCGGCCAGCCGCCAGACTCCGGCGCCCGCCAGCAGCACCACCGTGAGCACCGCGGCGACTATCGACCAGCCGGGTAACCAGCCACAGGCGGCGGAGCCACCGCCGGAACTGGGCGCGGCCGGTGCCGGCAGATTCGCTTGCGACAGGTTCACACTTCGGTCCGACGGCATAGGCTTATAAGCCGACTGAAGCGTGCTTCAGCGTCGCGGCTGCTTGGGAGCGATCGGCCGGCCCGGGGGCCGGGTGCGCGGCAGGCGCACGCGGAAGCAGCTGCCGCGGCCGGGCTCGCTCTCGACCTCGATCGAGCCGCCGAGCAGAGCCAGCAGCCGTTTGCTCACCGCCAGGCCCAGTCCGCAGCCGCCGTAACGGCGGGTAGGGCTGTCGTCGAGCTGGCGAAAATCCTCGAAGATGCGCGGAATGTCGGCCCCGGCCACGCCGATGCCGGTATCTTGCACCTCCACCACCAGCGCGCCGTTGTCACACGTGGCTAGTATGCGAACCTCACCCGCTTCGGTGAATTTGATGGCATTGTCGAGCAAGTTGCCCAGCACCTCGCGTAGCCGCAGCGGATCGGTGATGGCCTCGATCGGAGCGGCGGGAACCTCGCAGGTCAGTCGCAGGTGCTTGCTGGCCGCCAAGGGGGCGAAACTATCGGCCAGCTCGCGTACCAGCGCCCCGGTGTCGACGGTGCTCAGCTGGAGCGGCAAGGTGTCAATGCGCAGCCGGGCGAGATCGAGGGTCTCGTTGATCAGCCGGGCGAGCTGGCCGGCGTTGCGCCCGATGGCTTCGAACATGCCCCGGGCTGCGGCATCGAGCTGAGCGCCAAGAGTCTCGGCCATGATTTCGGTGTAACCCATGATCACATGCAGGGGGGTGCGCAGCTCGTGGGAAAAGGCCGCCAAGAAGGCGTCCTTCAGGCGATCGGTCTCCGCCAGCTGAGCGTTGAGTTCGCGCAATTGTCGTTCGGCGGCCACCCGCTCGCTCACGTCGCGCTGGATGGAGGAGAAATTCACGATCTGTCCGGCACTGTTGATCACCGGGGCAATGGTCAGCTCGGCATCGTAGAGCCTGCCGTCGCGGCGGCGGTTGATCAGCTCACCGTGCCAGACCTCGCCGCGAGTGATCCTGCGCCACATATCGGCATAGAAGGCCTCGTCTTGCTTGCCCGAGCGCAGCAGCCGCGGCGTTCGGCCGATGGCCTCTTCCGCAGTGTAGCCGGTGATGCGGGTGAACGCCGGGTTGGCGTAGACGATGGTGCCGTCCGGCTCGGTGATCAACACCATTTCTTCGGCCTGCTCGACGGCGGCGGCTACCCGGGCACGCTGAGCTTCGGTGCGCCGCAGCGAGCGCGCCGCGGCAAACTCACGCAGCGCCCGGTCCACTGCTGCCGGCAAGCGGGTGAGGTTGCCTTTGAGCACGTAGTCAGTGGCGCCGGCCTTGATCGATTCGACCGCCAGCTCTTCGCTCAGCGTGCCGCTGACGTAAATGAACGGAATGCGGGCGCCGGCCGCTCGCCAGATTGCTAGCGCCGCCATGCCCGAGAAGCGGGGCAGGGTGTAGTCGCACAGCACCACCTCATGATGGCCCTCGCGCAGCGCCGTCTCAAACGCCTCGGGGCTGTCGACGACGCTTACGCTTACCGCATACTCGTGCCGTAACGCGGCCCGCTCCAACTCGACGTCGGCGACGTCATCTTCGACGAACAGAATTTTGAGCGGTTGGGGCATCAGTATTCCGCGTAGCCACCGAGTTATCGGGCGCGCCTCAACCCGAGCCCGCAAATGCGAGCGAACCTCCCGGTCTTGTGTGCCGCGCCACTTTCAGGTCCGGACAAACACCAAGCCGGAGTCCGTACGATCACTGAGCACGTGCAATAACTCGCTCACGTCGATCGGTTTGTTTAGAAACCCCAGCGCCCCGTGCTTGTAGCTACGCAGCCGATCAGCCACCGAATCGGAGCCGGTGAGCACTATCACCGGGATGTGCCGCAGGTGGCGGTCCTCCCAGACGGTATCGAGCAGCTCCCGCCCGCTCATGCGCGGCAGACCCAGGTCGAGCAGAATGAGATCGACCCGGCGGTCCCCGACTCGGCCCTCGTATTCCTGGCGTTGCAACAATAGCAGCGCGCTTTCCGCATCCGGCACCACGCGCACCGGGTTGAGCAAGCGCGCGCGCTGCAAGGCGTGCATGGTCAGGTCGGCATCGCTCGGATCATCTTCGACGAGCAAGATTAAGCCCGCCGATGGTGGAATACCTTCGCCCTTGCTTGCCTCGGTCTTGGCGGTCATCGTGCCTCCACCCGTTGGGATATGCTGCACATTGTCCACTTTGGTGCTGCATGGCGCAAGACTGATTCTGCCGATGCCGCAGTATCGCCCGCTCGGGCCGAGCCCGCAAGTGGGTATTAAGACCGCAGGGGCAGGCTTGCAGCCTCGGCGCGATCGTGATTGTAAGGGCGTCGTACTATATCTTTTACGTTGGAGGGGCAGTACGCATGGCGAAGAAGACAGCAGTGAAGAAGGCCGCGGCCAAGAAGCCAGCCGCCAAGGTCTGCAAGGCCAAGCCGGCGAGCCGGCCGGGAGCGGCACGCGCGAGCGGATCGAAATACGACCAGCCCGGCGCGCCGTGGTGGAAGAAGCTGATTTGAGCTCGGCGAGTAGGGAGTGCCGGCGGCGCTCCCTACTCCTTCTTCTTGAGCTGATCGCGGTTGGCGTCGATGAACGCCCGCAGCTCGTCGGTTGCGGCCAGCAGCTTGTCCCATTGCTCTTGGTAGAGGGTGACGGGAAAGCGCCCGAGCCCGTATACTGACACCGCGCCTTTATCCGACACTCGGAACGTGAGTGCCCCCGGGCGGCGCGAGGCCTTCAGGGCAGCGTTCTCTGCCCGCAAACGCTCCAATTCCTTCTGCACATCGTCGTCGGCCACGGGATCCTCCTTTATGGCTGCATGGCCGAGCGGTCGTAGTAGAACCGCTCGCGGGTGATTTTGCCGTCTCGCACTTCGTGAATAGCGACCTCGCTGAATTCACTTTGCCGGCCGGTGGCGGCAAAGGTGGCGCGGCAGTCCCATTCGATGACGATGGTGTTGCCATCGACCCAGACGTTGCGGGCTTTCCAGGACGAGTCGCTCACCATCGCGCGCCACATCGCGAATTTCTGCTTAATGGCGTCGATGCCGGTTACGGGCGGCATCCCCGGCTCGATCGACTCGACGTTGTCGGCGTAGAGCGCGAACGAAGCCTCGTCGTTGTGGGTGATGGTGAGGTCGAGAATGCGCTGGGCCAGCTCGCGCACCGGGTTGGGTGCCGGGGCGGCAGGCCGCGGCTTGGCGGCGCGTGCCGCCGACTTGCGCGCGGGTTTGGGTGTGGGCTTGCGCCGCGCCGCCGCTTTGGGCTTGCGCGCTGGTGCCGTCTTCTTCGCGGCTTTCTTCTTGAGCGGTTTCTTGGCCATATCCTCCTCCTAGTTTGCCGCGCTTATAGCACTAACTGCCCTGCCGGCGGAACGAGGGCTGGCGGGCTGAGTTCGCCTGGCGTATGAAGCGGCAGGGGAGACATGGTTATGGCACGCAAACTGGCGATTGCCTTCGATTGGCAAGGCGGCTTCGAGGCCGAAGCGGACGCCGGCGTTCAACGCGTACAGGTCGCCACCGACGACGTGCGCGAGTATGGCAAGATTCTGGAACAGCTGCTCGCCTGATTGTGACATGACTCCGCAGTACCGAGTGGGCGTCGACCTGGGTGGTACCAAGATCGAAGCGGTGGTGGTCGATCTCCACCACCAGGTAATCGAGCGCAGGCGAATCACCACCCAGGCCGAACGCGGTTATGGCCATATTGTCGAGCGCATTGCGGAGCTGGTTGCGGCATTGCGCGCGCACGTGCCTGGTTGTGCAGCCGTCGGCATTGGCACGCCCGGAGCCATCTCGGCCGTCGATGGGACGATGAAGAACAGCAACACCACCTGCTTGAACGGCCGTGACCTGCGTGGCGATCTCGAGCGGCGGCTGGGCCTGGCGGTGGCGATGGAGAACGACGCCAACTGCTTTGCCCTGGCGGAGGCCGTGGCCGGCGCGGGCCAAGGGGCGCAAGTGGTTTTCGGAGTCATTATGGGTACCGGTGTCGGCGGCGGTATCGTCATCAATGGCCAGGTGCGGCGGGGAGTGCAGCATATCGCCGGCGAGTGGGGGCATCACTGCATCGATGCCGGTGGCCCGTCCTGTTACTGCGGCCGGCGCGGTTGCGTCGAGGCCCACATCGCGGGGCCGGCGGTCAGCCGCCAGTACGCGGCACTCACCGGGGAGGAGCTGGCGATGGAAGCCATCGTTGCCCATGCGCGTGCCGGCCACCCGCATGCGGCCGAGATCTTCGAGCGCTTCCTCGACCGCTTCGGCCGCGCCGTGGCCAACGTGATCGACATCCTCGATCCCGATGTGATCGTGCTCGGCGGCGGCCTTTCCAATATCGACGAGCTCTACACCCGCGGCCGCCAGGCCGTGGCCCGCTACGTCTTCAACGACGAGCTGCGCACGCCCATCGTCCGCCACGCCTTAGGCGACTCAGCCGGGGTGATCGGGGCTGCGCTGTTGGTGCCGTGATGCGAGAAGGGCTGCCGCTTAGCGCTCGACCTTGAACTCCCAGCGGCAGCAGATTCCATCCTTGTCTTTGCGCGGCGGCACCTGCAGGGCGGTGGACTTCATCTTGGGATTGGTGAGCTTGCAGAACTGAATAAACGCCCGGTCCTCGACCCCACCGGGTCCGCACAAGCACTGGACGTCCTGGTCGGTTCCCGTCGCCTCGAAATAGAACAGGGTCGGACAGCGGGTGAAGGTGAGGACCACATGGTCCGGGTTCTTGATGTCGTAGTCGAACTCGTAGAACTGCCCGCCGGCACCGTCCGGGGCGACCTGGAAGATCTTCAGCAGCGCCAGGACGTCGTCTCCCTCGATCTTCATCGCCTCCCTGAGCAGCGGCAAGTAAAACTTCTTGAGCACCCGCTCGTAGACCTCGGCGTCCAAGTTGAAAGCCTCTTCGAGGCTCATGCGCTTGCGGTTCTCGGTGTTCCACATCCCCATGAGCCCGACGAAGATGGTGCGATACGCCTTGATCAGTCGGATCAACGCGTCCTTGGAAAAGTCCTCGAATTTGAGGTCGGGGTTGTAAGGAATGCTGTAGTCCTTGAGTTCTTCCGCCATATCATCCTCCTGCCCGGGATGGTCGCGCCAACGCAGCGGGCCGGGTGAAACATACCCGCTTTCTGCGGCGCGTGACAACCCTATGGGTGCGCGACAAATCTGTGGGTAACGAGGTTCGGTGTTATGGCCGTCATTCCCGCGAAAGCGGGAATCCAGTTTGGCGTTTGGCGCTATGGACAAGCAGTTCTGCGTTTACATCCTGGCCAGCAAACGGAACGGCACGCTGTACATTGGGGTGACCTCACAGCTGACAAATTGCGTCCCTTTCGGCCATGG
>JACQVA010000109.1 GCA_016210005.1 Deltaproteobacteria bacterium
GACAGCTACGCCGAGCTGCCCTTCGAGTGGCCGGAGTCGCCGGCCAAGGCTCGCAACGCCTCCAAGGACGTCGCGCCAGCGCCCATCGTCGGCCTGCTGCAGAAGAAGCCGTGGCTGCTGCCCAGGCTCTACAGCGGCCGGATTCCGCGAGGTGAGGACTGATTCAACGCCTGGCCTTGCCGCGGACTCGTTATCGCTCGCCCCTGATGGCCGATCGTGGGAAGTCGGGTAAAGAAGGATGGAAGGAGGTGCACAGGCGGAGATGACTGGAGGCGACTTCAAGCGATGGTTGTACCGTGGGCAGCGGCCCAACTGGATCGCGAGGATTCTGAATAGGGCGTGGGCGACGGTAGCCTCGTCAGGCGTCGCGCCCAATTTCCTAGTAACCTTGGAGGTGGCCGGACGAAGGTCGGGGCGAACCATATCGCTGCCGTTGGTTATCGCGGTCGTTGATGACCAGCGGTACTTGGTGTCGATGCTCGGAGAGAACGTGCAGTGGGTTCACAACGTGCGGGCAGCCGGTGGGGTTGCGGTTCTTCGGAGCGGCGGCCGTGAGGAGATCCAACTCCGGTGGCTGTGAGAATGGCTGTCAAAGCATGGTGCCGCCGGCGCCGTTTCGCGCTAAGTACTTGAAGAATCTACTGCCCCCGGCGCGATTCGAACGCACGACCCCAGGATTAGGAATCCTGTGCTCTATCCACCTGAGCTACGGGGGCACGGGCCTAGCCGCGGCGTGCTGCTACCGAACTGCTTCCACTCTGCTACCGCGCTCCGCTTCGCAGTTAGCCGATATGGCCGAGGTGGTCAAACCGCTTGACGGCACCTTTGTCGCTCCCGATGAAGGCGGCACTCGCGCGATTCGTGCTCATGGCGATACCTCCAAACGAAAGGCACAATGGCGCGCCTCGTGCTCGAGTAGCCAGCGCTTGCGCGCCAAGCCGCCGCCGTAACCGGTCAGGGACCCATCGCTGCCGATGACACGATGGCACGGTACCACGACCCCGACTGGGTTGCGGCCGTTGGCCAAGCCGACTGCACGCACAGCGTTGGGCGTGCCGATGCGCTTGGCGAGCGCACCGTAACTCACCGTGCTCCCGCCCGCGATCGCGCGCAGCGCCTGCCAGACCTTTTCTTGGAAGGGCGTGCCAGCCAAAGCAACGGGGATCGTCTCGAGTGCCGTGATCGCGCCGTTGTAATAACGTTCCAGTGCGGTGACGTGCCCGAACCGATCGCGCTGACTCACCAGCTTGGCGCTGCCATAGCGGCGGTGGAAGTCCTCGCGCCACGTTTGCTCGGGGTCTTCCCAACGATACAGGCGCAGTGCGCCGGCCCGGTCTGCAATCAAGATCGCTTTGCCCAGCGGTGTGTCCATCGTGTCGATCAGAAAGCTCTCGCGTTCAACCATCGGTGCTCCTACCGCCGCCGAGGATAGTCTGGCTAAGTCCCCCACATCAATGACACGCGGCGGTTCTGGGCGCCGAAGCGTCGCCCATACGTGGGCCACAGAGACCCGGGGTGGCGGTTGACCTCCTTGCTCGGTACACGCCGAAGACGGGCGGCGGTTTGAGCCGGGTCTCCAGCTGCAATCCGCCGGCTCCCAGCTCGCGCTCGAGCCCAACCCGGCTGAAACCCTCACGAGGATGATTCCGGCGAAAGACGCGACCCCACGCTTGAAAACGGGCCACTCCACGCAGCGCTGCGGGACTCGCCGCGTGCGGCTGTTCATAGCATTGAATTCGGCATCGCTGATCTCACGACTTCACCTCGCCAGTAAGGGCGGCGGAGGCGTTGTCAGAGCGGCGCGCCGGCGGCCGCGGCAGCCGGCCGGCAAACGGAATAAACCGTCCGGCCCTCGCTGCGTAAGCCAGGTACGCGTCGCCGTGGAGCGCGCTCAAGTGCTGCTCCTCGAACGCTACCTGCAGGCGCACCGCGAGCGCTGTTAGCAGCGCCATCACGCCGCTCCACCACGCGGGCGAGAGCAGCACGATGCCGGCCATGAGCGCAAGCAAGCCGGTAAAGATGGGATTGCGGACGTGGCGAAACACGCCGGTCGTTACCAGGTCAGTCGGCCGGTCATCGATGCCGATGCGCCACGAGACTCCCATCTGTCGCTGTGCCGCCAGCGTGAGCACACTCCCGCCCACGAGCAGCAGCCAGCCGGCGACACGCCCGGCAAGCGGCAGCCGCCGCACCCCCAAGGCGTCAGAGCCGAGGGCGGCGTACAGAGCCCCAAGGGCGAGTGCGCCTACGAGGAGCGCGGCCGACAGTAAGCCGAGCACCCGCTGCGCCGGGACGGCCTCGCGGTTGAAGACTATCGGCCAGATCCGGTGACGTCGCCACAGCCGCAGCACCGGCCACGCGAACCCGGCCACGACATACGCGGCGATGGCGAAAGCGAACAACAGATCTTCCATGCAGCACCTCCTCGCTGGACAGCTGCTGCAATTATGAGTAAACGCTCAGATTATGGCTACTCGCATTCGCCGAGCGTCCAAGGCGCACCCCAGCAAGCGGTTGGAGCTTAGAAAGAAGCCGGTTCAGCTGCGTTCGCGGGCCACAATCGAGGACGTCCTCACCGCCGCTGCTCAGGTTTTCGAGGAGCACGGTTACGCTGCCGGTACTACCAATCGCATCGCTGAGCGCGCGGGCGTGTCCATCGGCACCCTCTACCAGTACTTCCCGAACAAAGAGGCGGTGGCGGTGGCCCTGCTCGAGCGGCACCTGGCGGAGGGCGGGCACCGGCTGAGCGAGTGGGTCGCACGCTCCCTAACTCAGCCGCTCGGCCTGCAGGCAGCGCTGCGACTTTTCATCGATGGCATGCTCGACCTGCACGCCGAGCGGCCGCGGCTGCAGCACATTCTTTTGGAAGAGACTCCGCTCCCGCCACGGGTGCACGAGATCCTGCTGCGTTCGGAGGCTGAGGCCGCCAAGACCGTCGCCGCCCTGCTGCGACTCTACCCCGAGGTGCGCCGCCACCACCTCGGACGCGCCGCCTACCTCGTCGTGCAGGCCGTCGAGAGTCTCACCCACCGCTTCGCCGCGCATCCGGAGCACGGTTTGCCACGCCGCGCCTTCGCCGCCGAACTGGTCGCCATGCTCGGGGCCTATCTCACCAGCGATGCAGGTCACGCGGAGTGATTGCGCAGGCGGCTGCGCTGAGACCGGAGCGCGGGCAAGGTGGGCGCGGCGGCAACGGCCTAGGACTTCAACGGCTCGCCCTTGGCGTTCTTCTCGCGGAGGAGGTCGATCAGCTTGGCGGCGCCGTCTTTGGTGATGATGTCCTGAAATTGCGAGCGGAAGTTGGCGACCAGACTGACGCCTTCGACGAGTACGTCGATCACGCGCCACTGCTCGCCCTGCTTGCGCAAGCGGTAATCGACGAGCACGTCCTCGGCGGCGGGACGCACGATCCGGGTCTTGACCGTCCAGTCGTCGTGCGCCTCGGCACGATCGCCGATGATGACGGCGCGCTCGTTGTTGTAGTTCTCCACGTTCTTGCCGTAGGTCAACGAGAGGTGGCGCTTGAACTCGTCGACGAACTGCCGTTGCTGCTCGGGCGCGAGCTGCTTCCAGTTACGCGCCAGCACCAGCCGCGACAGAGTCTCGAAATCGAAGCGTTCGTAGACGATGTCTTCGATCTTACGGCGTTTGTCCGCGGAGCTGAGGCTGTGGTCATCCAGTACCGCCAGTACGGCATCGGTGGTTTGCTGGACCACGGCCATCGGGCTGTCGGCTGACCAGCCAGTCCTGGTAACGAGAAGCAAAAGTCCGAAGAAGACGGCACGGGCGCGAAGGCCGGCCGCGGTCACGTGCCCCCCGCATACAGTCTGCGACTTCATCTTGACTCTCCGTTAGGTTCGATGGTGTAGAGATCGGTTTGCTGCTGCTCGGTCATCTCCGCCTCGTCTTGCACCAACCGCTGGCGGTGTTGGCCGTAGCCGTTGCGGACGGCGGTGTAGTAATCGAGCGAAGCCTCCTTGAGCCGGCGCACGTCGTTTAGTGCCAGCGCGCGCGCATTGATCAGGTCGATCGTGCGCGCCCCGACGAGGTACTGAAATTCGACGAAGAAGGGGTAGACGGTGGAGAACGAGTCAGCCAACAGCCCGGCGGTGTCGCGCGGGTTGGAGGGCCCGAGCAACGGCAGCACCAGGTACGGCCCCGGCGGCACGCCCCAGTAACCGAGCGTCTGGCCGAAGTCTTCGTTGTGCTCTTCGAGCCCCAATGGTGTCGCCGGATCGAAGAAGCCAGCCACGCCCACGGTGGTGTTGATGACGAACCGACCGATGTCCGAGGCGGTGTCGACGAACTTCGCCTGGAGCAGGTTGTTGCCGGCCACGATCGGAAAGCGCAGGTTCTGGAAGAAGTGCGACAGCGCCTGTTTGACCCGGTTCGGCGCGATCGTGTCCCAGCCCGTCGCTACCGGTTCGAGCACGTAGACATCGACGCGATCATTGAACCAGAACATGGCGCGGTTGTAGCGCACCAACGGGTCGTGGTTGAGATCGGTGGCGGCGGTGCCGGCGCGAGCGAGCGCCAGCACGACCACGAGCGCAGCCAGGCGTACCAGTCGAATCATCGCCGCCTCATTCGTCCTTCTTTACGTCGGTGCCGTGGATCAGCTTGCCGATCAGCCGTTCCAGTATCACCGCGGATTCGGTGATGGTGATCTCGTCGCCGGGCTCGAGGTACTTCTCCTCGCCGCCGAGCTGCAAAGCGATGTAACGGTCGCCGAGCAGGCCGGCGGTGACGATCGAGGCCGAGGTGTCAATCGGCAGCTGCAAGCCGTTGTTCAGATCGAGCTTGACGCGGGCGCGGAAATTGTCGTCGAGCGCGATCGAATCGACTTGGCCGACCTTGACGCCGGAGATCACCACCGGGGCGCGGGCTTTGAGCCCGCCGGTTTGGTCGAAGGCCGCGTACAGGACCAGACCGCCGCCGCGCTGCCAGGAAAAGCCGCCGACATTCATCGACAGGTAGGCGATGGCGCCGAGGCCGGCGACCACGAACAGGCCGACAACGAAGTCGCGCGTGGGCGAGCGGCGCATGGTCTCACACTCCCCACAGCGCGGTGATGAAGTAATCGAAAATCAGCACCGCTACCGAACCCACCACCACCGTCGAGGTGGTGGCCGCGCTCACGCCCGCCGAGGTGGGCGCGCTGGTGTAACCGCGGTAGGTGGCGATCAGCCCGACCAGCAGGCCGAAGACCAGTGCCTTGAGCAGGCTGCCGACCACGTCATCGTAGTAATCGACCGCGTTCTCCAGGCTCGCCACGTAAGTGCCGCCGTCCAGCCCCATTAACGTCACCCCGACGAAATACCCGCCCGCCAGCCCAAAGACAATGAACAGCGCCGACAGCAATGGCATTACGCACAGCATGGCCAGGGTCTTCGGCATAACCACCAGGTGGACCGGGTTGATCGACATCATGCGCAAGCCGTCGAGCTGCTCGGTAGCCACCATGGTGCCGATTTCCGCGGCGGTGGCGGAGCCGGCGCGGCCGGTGGCCAGCAGCGCCGTCAGCACCGGCCCGAGCTCGCGGATGAGGCTCAGGCCGACAACCGCACCCAGCGAGTTCTCCGCACCGAAGCGCACCAGCGTGTTGTAGCCTTGCAGCCCCAGCACCATGCCGACGGCTAGCCCGCTGACGCAGATGATGATGAGCGAGAGCACGCCGAGGTTGTAGATCTCGTTTAAAAATGCGCGCAGCCGGTTCGGCGGGGTGAAAACCGCGCGCAGGATCTCGCCGGTAAAGGCCGTGATCCGGCCCAAGTGCTCGACGAAGCGCAGCACCAGCAAGCCGAGTTCCTGTAGCGCTGCGGTCATAGCGCCACCAGCCGCGGCTCCGCTTGCGGCTCTTCATTGAAGAAGTCGGCGACGCGCGGGTCGGAGTGATCATGCAGCTCGGCCGGCGAGCCCGAGACCGCTTCGTGTTCCCACAACAGCACCACATGGTCAGCCATGCGCATGGTCGACGGTATGTGATGCGATGACACCAGCACAGTGATTCCGAGATCCCGGTTGATGCGGCAGAGCAGCGCCTCGATGCGTTTCACCGACACCGGGTCGAGCCCGGAAAACGGCTCGTCGCAGAGCAAGATCTCCGGCCGTTTGATGATGGCGCGGGCCAGCGCCGCGCGCTTGATCATGCCGCCCGAGAGCTGGCCCGGCAGCAAGTCATCGACCCCCGCCAACCCGACGGCGGCCAATTGTTGGTGGACCTCGCGGGCGATGTCTGCCTCGCTCAGTGTGGTGTGCTCGCGTAGCGGGAAGGCGAGGTTGTCGAAGACCGTCAGCGAGTCCAGCAACGCGCCGCCCTGGAACATCATGCCGAGCTTTTCGCGCACCGGGTACAGGCGGATCTCCGACAGCGCGCTGATGTCCTGCCCGGCCACGATGATGCGCCCGCGCTGCGGCTGCACCAGGCCGCCGATCAGGCGCAACACGGTGGTCTTGCCCGAGCCGCTGCCGCCGAGGATGACCGAGATCTGGCCGCGCGGAAAGCGGCAGGAGAGCCCGCGTAGCACCGGCCGATCTTCAAAGGCCATGGACACGGCGTCGAGTTCGACGTGGACGTCATCAATCGCAAGTGGGGCAGCGGCCGGCGACATGCGCACCGTATGTAACCAGCCGCAGCCGCGACAGCAAGCCGCGGCTACGGCCAGGGGCGAGACTCAATCACCGCACGAGATCGATCTGCGGCAGGATCTCCTTCCAAAAGACACAGGCGGCGGCCTTGGGCCCGTTGGCGACGCTGATAGTGCGGTCGAACACCAGGTAAGGCTCGGCATCGTCATAACGCGGCCAGGTGGTTGCCGGCGGCTGGTTGGGATCACTCGCGCACCACAACCGGCCGCCACCGTCATGAGCACCGCGCAGAGCAGACGCCTCGCATGCATGGCGCGCCCTGGCAGCAGTTGGCTACGCGGTGTCAACGCCGCCGCTGCCTCCAAGCTTTGCACCCTTGCCTTGGTTGCGCCGACGGTGTCAAAGGGGCGGCGTGAGCAACGGGAAGGTAGCGGGCATGAGTGATCGGGGAGCGCTCAGTGGAATTCGGGTTGTCGAGCTGGGCATGTGGGTAGCTGGGCCAGTGTGCAGCGCGGTGTTGGGAGATTGGGGCGCCGAGGTGGTGAAGATCGAGGATCCGCGCTCGGGTGATCCGATGCGTGGTTTCCAAGTGCGCACCAAAGCTGATCCCGAACAGCGCTTCTCGCCCAGCTTTGCGGTGAGTAACCGCAACAAACGCAGCGTCGCGTTGAACCTGCAACAGAGCGCGGGACTGGCGGTCGCACGGGATCTCATTGGCCGGGCGGACGTGTTTGTCACCAACCTGCGGCCGGGCGCGCTGGAGCGACTGGGATTAGAACCCGACACTCTGACAGCCCAGTTCCCGCGTCTGATTTACGGCCAGATGACGGGCTACGGCCACGTTGGACCCGAGCGCGATCGCGCGGCTTTCGACTACGCTGCGGCCTGGGCACGGGCAGGCATCATGGCGAGCATCGGCGAGCCCGAGGGGCCGCCGCCGGGGCAGCGACCCGGCATGGTCGACTTCCCCGCCGGACTGAGCCTCGCCGGCGGGATCGCGGCGGCGCTGTTCGAGCGCGGGCGCACCGGCAAGGGGCAGGTGGTGCGCACCTCGTTGTTCCAGATGGGGATGTGGATGAAAGCCGTCGATCTGGAGGCGGCGATGGCGGGCAAGCCGACGCCGCTGCCGGAAAGCCGGCGCGCGGCAGTGAACCCCTTGTTCAACGCTTATCGCACTAGCAACGGGCGCTGGATTTACCTCATCATGATGCAGGGCGACCGCCACTGGCGCGACTTCTGCGAAGTCATCGGCCGCAACGATTGGGCCGCGGAGGCCTCGTTGCAGACGATGCGCGGGCGCTTCGAGCGCCGCGCCGAGATCATCGCCGAGCTCGATAGCCTGTTTGCCACCAAGACATTCGAGGAGTGGAGCACACTCCTGGAGCACAACAACATCTTCTGGGGCCGGGTGCAGAACGATGCTGAGGTGCTCGCCGATCCGCAGGCCGCGGCGCTCGAGGTATGGAGCCGGCCCGATGGCGAGGGCGGCTCTGAACCGCCGTTGCTCAAGAGCCCGGTGGGCTTCTCTCGTTGCGAGGTCTCCGTCCGGCTAGCCCCACCTGAAGTGGGCCAGCACACCGAAGAGGTGCTGTTGGAGAGCGGCTATACCTGGGAGCAACTGGGGCGGCTCAAGGAGCAGGGCGCAATCGGGTGAGCGCGCTACCCGAGGCGCTGCACGCGATCGATGACCTGCTCGACAGCCAAGCGATGGGTACAAAAGCACTCCGGCCCGCAAGCCGCGCACGGCTGGCGTGCGGCAATGATGTGCACCGCCGGGCCACGCGGGGCCCAGATAGCGGGATCGCTCGTGCCGAAGAGCACGACGGATGGCGTACCGGCGACGGCGGCAAGGTGACTGATGCCGGAGTCGTTGCCGATGTAAAGCGCAGCGCGGCGCAGTAGCGCCGCAATTCGACGCGGAGGCGCACTGTGGAGCACCGGCACGTCGGGCCATACGATGCTGCCGCGCTCGGCCTCCGCTGGCCCGCTCAGCACCACCATGGGCGTGCCCCGCGTAGCCCGTAGTTTCTCGATCAGCTGTGGAAAGCCTTGCCAGTTCTTGCGCGGTGAGCCGCTGCCGGGGTGAATTATAGTGAAGGCGCCGGCACCCAGGACTCGCTGCTGCCAATCCGCGGCCCCGGCCTGATCCGCGGCCGTCAGCCACAGCCGGGGCGAAGCCGGCGCCAGCCCGACGCAACGTGCGTAGTAGTCGATGGCGTGCTCACCGGGCAGCATGCCGCGAAAACGATGCACCAGCACGGTGGCGCCGGTGACGGCACGCAGGCGCTCGGCGAACTGCGGCTGGCCGAAGCCGGTCCAGGAGTGAGCCAGGTCATAACCGGCGAAGAGCATTCGGGCGGCGCCCTCCAACGGCCCGTCGCCGAAGAGGTCGGCGACTTCGCGGCGATGGATTGATGCGGTGCGAAAGGGGCCGGGTTCGAGCAGTTCGAGGGCGAGCGGATTGGCCACCAGCAGGGCGTCATCGCAGCGCTCAGTCACAGCCAGGATCGCCGGCAGGGCACAGAGGAAGTCGCCGAGCGCGCCGGGAAAGAGAAGAAGCAGCCGTTGCTTATCGTGGGATTCCACGCTCATTGCCGAATTGACTTGGAAATACCACGCCCGTATGGTGCAGGCGATTCACGATGTTTATGCGCCCGCTGCTGGCCAAGAACCCGGTCGAACTGATCGGTGATACTCCGGTGATCCGCCTCAACCGGCTGGTGGGGCCGAGTGACGCCGAAGTGTGGGGCAAGCTCGAGGCCGCCAACCCCGGCGGCAGCATCAAGGACCGGATCTGCCGCGAGATGATCGACGCGGCCGAGCATGACGGGCGACTTAAACCGGGGGCCACGATCATCGAGCCCACCAGTGGCAACACCGGCATCGGGCTGGCACTGGTGGCAGCGGTCAGGGGCTACAAGCTGGTGCTCACCATGCCGGACACCATGAGCGAGGAGCGCCGCAGTCTGCTTGCCGCTTACGGGGTGGAGTTGGTGCTGACGCCCGATACCAAAGGCATGCACGGCGCGATTCGGCGCGCCGAGGAGTTGCTGCGCCAGCATCCCGAGTACTTCATGCCGCAGCAGTTCAGCAACCCGGCCAATCCCGCGGCTCATCGCCGGACGACGGCGCAAGAGATCCTGGAGCATTTCGAACGAGTCGATGCCTTTGTCGCCGGTGTCGGCACCGGTGGAACAATAACCGGGGTGGGGGAAGTGCTGCGCCAGCGCATGCCCGGCATCAAACTCTACGCGGTGGAGCCGGCCTCTTCGCCGGTGTTGTCGGGTGGGGAGCCGGGCTTTCACAAGATCCAAGGGATCGGGGCGGGTTTCGTGCCGGACAACCTGGATCCGACGATCTACGACGCCGTGATCGCCGTCAGCGACGAGGACGCTACCGCCTACACCCGCCGACTAGCTCGTGAGGAAGGCTTGCTGCTGGGCATTTCCTCGGGCGCGAATTGCTGCGCCGCCGTGCAGGTGGCGCGGGAGCTGGGGCCGGGCAAGACCGTGGTCACCATCTTCTGCGACACCGGTGAACGCTACCTCACGACCGAGGTCTACCAGGCCGAGGGCATCTGATGGCCGTCGAGGAGAAGCTCGAGCGCCTGCAGCAGATCCTAGGGGAAATGGGGCAGGTGCTGGTGGCGTATTCCGGCGGGGTGGACTCTACGTTCCTGCTGCGGGTGGCGGCGGGTGAACTCAAAGATCAAGCGGTGGCGCTCACCACCCGCTCGCCGACCGGGGCCGACGAAGACCTCGACTTGGCGGTCACGTTGGCGCGGGAATTCGGCGTGCGCCACATAGTGGTCGATGCTGACGAGTTGGCGATCCCGGGTTACGCCGCCAACCCGACCAACCGTTGCTATTTCTGCAAGAGCAACTTGTACGTGATTTGCGAGGCACAGGCGCGCCAGCTGGGCGTCGAGCACATCGCCGACGGTGCCAACATCGATGACTTGGGGGATTACCGCCCGGGGCTAACTGCCGCCAGCGAGCACGCGATTCGCCACCCCCTGGTGGAGGCAGGGCTGGCCAAGCAGGAGATCCGCGAGCTGAGCCGCATGCTCGGCCTGCCGACCTGGGACAAGCCCGCGAGCCCGTGCCTGTCGTCGCGATTTCCGTACGGCACCGCCATTACAGTGGAAGGCATAAGGCGTGTGGCCGAGGGCGAGCGCGTGCTACACGAGCTAGGTTTTCGCGAGTGTCGGGTGCGCTACCACGACACGGTTGCACGAATCGAGGTCCCTTTCGAGCAGATCCAGCGGTTGGCGGACCCGGCAGTGCGCGCGGTGGTGGTTGAGCGGCTCAAGGCGCTCGGGTTCGTTTACGTGACGCTCGACCTGCGCGGGTTCAGGTCGGGTAGCCTCAACGAAGCGTTGGGTGCTCCCGCAGGTACCACTCGGCCCAGTGAAGGTCATCCGGCGTCGTGAGCTTCACGTTGGCCGGATTGCCGGGTACGACCCGCACCGGAACCCCAAGCTGCTCAACCAGGGCGGCGTCATCCGTGGCCGACAGGCCGTAGCTGCGTGCTCGTGCGTGGGCTTGGCGCAGGAGAGCGGTGCGAAACACCTGTGGCGTCTGAGCCAGCCACACCGTGCTACGGGGCGGGGTGGCCGTCACTACGCCACGATCGTCAACAAGTTTCACCGTGTCTTGGGATGGCAAGGCCAGAAGAGCGGCTCCGTGGGCAGCAGCCGCCTCGATGGCTGCGCTGACGCAGTCGGGAGATACGAACGGGCGGGCGGCATCGTGCACTGCAACCAGTTCCGTGTCCGCCGAGACCAATGCCAGTCCCGCCGCCACCGAGTCCTGCCGCTGCGCCCCGCCGATTGCGATCTGTATCGGCAGCCGCCATGGTCCATCGCGATCGAGTAGCTGCTGCAAGCGCGGCAAGCTGGCTTCGGCAACCACCACGATCAGTTCGGTAGCCGCAGGGACTCGGCTGAGGGTTCGCAGCGTGTGGGCAAGAATCGGCATCCCTCCGAGCGGCACGAATGCCTTCGGAATCTCGGCGCCCATACGAACCCCTTGCCCGGCAGCAACGATGATCACGGCGGCTTTCATGAGCGCAAAAAAGAAGGGCCGGGGGTGCCCCGGCCCTTCATAAGCATCGCAGCAACAGACCCTCGGTCAGTGCGCAAATATGTCTTTGAGCTCCTCCATGATCTTCTCCTCCGGGTGTGCCCGGGCGATGGAAAGCTCCTTCACCAGCAGGTTGCGGGCGGTATCGAGCATCTTGCGCTCCCCGAACGACAACTCCTTGTCACCCTTCAGCACGAACAGGTCGCGGAGCACCTTCGCAATCTCAAGTACCGAACCTGTCTTGATTTTTTCCGTGTACTCGCGGTAGCGGCGATTCCAGGTCTGCTGGTCGATTTCCACGCGCTTCTGACGCAGAATCTTGTAGACCTTGCTGACCATGTCCTTGCCAATGATACGCCGCAACCCTACCGAGGTTACGTTTTCGGTTGGAATCATGATCGTCATGTCGTTATCGAGAATCCGGAGCATGTAGAACGTCTTTTCAGTTCCCGAGATGTTGCGGACCTGAATACTCTGGATGACGCCGACCCCGTGAGCCGGGTAGACGACCTTCTCACCAACCTTGAACATCGTCTGGGACCTCCCTGGCTCCGAAAAGTTACACGCATTATCGCACGATGACGGCGTTGGGTCAAACTACCTTTGCGCCCCTTGTATTCGGCGTAAGTGTGCGAATATAAAGCAATTGTGAAAATCGACCCAGCTCCGATCGAGACCCTCAGTCGAGGCTTTCTAATGCCCTTCCGGGCAGCCACTAATGCGATCACCTGGCCTAGCCGCGCGCCCCTTGCCGCCAAACGGCGACGCTGGTACAGGCGGCCAGACGGCTGGCGGCGGCGGTTTAGACGGGAGCACTAGAGCGAATGGCAGACCTTGTTCGTTACGGAATCATCGGTACCGGCATGATGGGATGCGAGCACATACTGAGCCTGTCGCTCATCCCGGGGGTGCGTGTTACCGCAATCGCCGATACCAACGCGAGCAGCCGCCGCTGGGGGTGCAGCGTGGCGGGAGATGGTGTCGAGGTTTACGAGGACTACCGGGAGTTGCTGCGTCGCGCGCCGATCGACGTGGTGGTCATCGCCACCCCCAACCACACCCACTACGACGTTCTGCAAGATGTCTTTCGCACCCGCAAGCATGTGCTGGTCGAGAAGCCGCTGTGCACTACGATGGAGCACTGCCGGCAGGTGCTTAAGGCGGCGGCCAAGCATCCCGGAGTTCTCCACGTCGGCATGGAGTATCGCTACATGCCCGCAGTTGCACGGCTGATCGGTGAAGTTCGGGCCGGCGCCGTGGGCCGGCTTTGGATGCTGGCCATTCGCGAGCATCGCTTCCCGTTCCTGCCCAAAGTGGGCGACTGGAACCGCTTCGCCCGCAACACCGGCGGCACGCTGGTGGAGAAATGCTGCCACTTCTTCGACCTGATGAATCTCATCACCCGGCAGCGTCCGATCCGTGTGTACGCTTCGGGCGCGCAGGACGTGAATCACCTCGACGAGCGTTACAACGGCGAGGCCCCGGACATCATCGACAACGCTTACGTCATCGTCGACTTCGACGCCGGTGCGCGGGCACTGCTTGATCTATGCATGTTTGCCGAGCACTCCACCAACGAGGTGGAGATCGCGGCCACCGGCGACCGCGGCAAAGCCGAGGTCTTCATCCCGGAGCACCGGCTGGTCCTAACCCACCGGGACGGTTCTGCGAGTACGACGCTGCGCTTCGATGTGGACCCGCGTGTGCAAACCGCCGGCGCTCATCACGGCGCAACCTATTTCGAGCATCTGGCCTTCCTGGAGGCGATCCGTACCGGCGGCCAGCCGGCCGTTAGTGTCGCAGACGGCGCTCGGGCCGTGGCTATGGGCGCTGCGGCCGAGCGCTCGCTGCGCGAGCACCGTCCGGTGGAACTCAGTGAACCGGGCGACTGAATTGGCGCGGCCTTTGATAATATCCTGGTCTCACCGCAGCGGTCGTGGAGTACCGGAATCGGCCGGCCGTCGCTTGCGGCGAGTCACCGATGGGCGGACCGTAGCCAGCAGCGCATCCAACTCCTCACGCAAGACACGCGGTAGCCGGATGACGGAATCGACCATGCGAATCTCCGGGATCAGTTCGGCCAAGCCGGCCGGAGTTTCGGGCGCCTCGCGCATGCCGCGCAAGCTCCGAAACGCCGCCAATACCCGTGGTGCCATCGGGGCTACCGTGGTTCCTTTCATCGCCAGGATGCGGTGGCTGGGAGCTGCCAGCGACAGGTATGCGGCGCCATAAGCGCCGCCGCCCAGGACGCAGAGCAGCGGATGGCCGAGCAGGCGCGCCGCTACGAAGCTGCGCAGGCATTCGGCCAGCGCGCGGTGGAGGCCGAACCGTTCCTGGCCCAAGTCAATGGCGTGGCCCTGGCAGAACAAGAAAGTGAAAATCGGGGCCGGCTCGCCCGCCGAGGCGGTGGTGGCGAAGCGCACAATCTCGCTTACAGCGCTGGCCTCCTCGATCCCGACGCCGGTATCACGAGCCCGTTCGTAGCCCACGATTATGCCGAGTGCGGGCCGCTCATCGAGTAGCCCCCAGGCCGCATGCACCAACCCGCGGCGCAGCACCGGGCCGGTGGGCCGCCAATGGCCGCGGAAGGAGAAGCGCAACAGGTCGCGCTGGTGGCGCGAACCTGCGCCGGCAGCTACCACCGCGCCCGCGTCGCCGGCCTTGACCTGACGCAGCAACTTCGCGCTGTCGGCTACGCTGCGGCCAAGGGCACGAGCCGGTCCTGGCGGCCGCCACCGGCGGGCGAGAAACGCAGCCAGCTGTGCCCGCAGCGCTACCGCGGCATCGGGGACGACCGCGTCGGCGTGACCTGCCTTGAAGCGGTGGGCCGCCGAAGTCGCCGTTAGCCCGAGGTATTCCTCGGCCGGCGCCTCGCCCGCGCGCAACAGCTTCGGCCCCGTCAAACCCCAGCGCGCTTCTTCGGTCATGATCACTAAATGTGATAGCGCAGCCATGACCGAAGGCGCGCCAAAACAGCCGCGCGGGCCGCTGATGATCGTCACCAATCGTGGCCCGGTTAACGACAGCCGCGCCAGCGCCACGCCAACCGCGGAGGCGGTGGCCAAGGCGACGGGCCCCTCCTCGACCCGCACCCCGCCAGTGTCCCAGCAGACGATGACGGCGGCCGTGGCCGCAGTGAGCGCGTCGGTCAACTGCGCCAGCATCCCGGCTTCGTGGACCCCGACCGTTCCGCCGCGCTGGTGGCCGTCGGTGAGGGCCAACAGGACCTGATGACCTGCTATTTGCCCGGCGCCAATCCACGCCGCGGAATCGGCAGCCGCGTTGCCCGCGAATCGAATCAACGTGCCCGGGTCGACCAGCGCGGCTACCCGCTCCGCGGCCGAAAGGCTGGAGAACTGTACGCTCGCCGTGCCCACGCCGCCTAACTTAGGCCGGATTCGCCGCCCGACGCAATGCGGGCCGTGATCGTAAATCGAACGAACCGATCGCCAAGGCTGATGGTAAGATCCTGCGCGGGTCTCGCCCTCACATGAACGTGGCAAAGACGCTGTCGGCCACCATCAGCCCGCGGTCGGTCAGCTGCCAGCAACTGCCAGCGCGCGCCAGCAGGCCATCGCGCTGCAACCGGGCGGCGTGCGGAAAGGCGGCGAGGAATTCGAGGCCGAAACGTTCCTCAAACGCGGCGGCATCGAAGCCCGCGCGCAAGCGGAGCCCGAGAAACACGAACTCACCACACGCCTGCGACTGACTGAGGTCTTCCTCGAAGACGCGGGCGTGGCCGCTGGCGGCGACTCGTTGCAGGAAGAGCGTGGGGTCATTCTCGTTGCTCCAGCGCTTACCCGGTGCTGGCGCGTGAGCAAATGAGTGCGCACCGGCGCCGATGCCGAGGTAGGCACCACCGCGCCAGTAATTGAGGTTGTGGCGGCACTCGCGCCCGCGCCGGGCAAAGTTGGAGATTTCGTAATGCGAGTAGCCGGCGGCATCAAGCAGCTCTTGTGTGCGGGTGAACATCGCCGCCTCGACCTCCTCCGGCGCGGGTCGCAACTGACCCTGTGCGCGCTGGGCAAAGAAAGCGGTGCCGCTCTCATAAGTCAGATTATAGGCCGAGATGTGATCGGGCAGGAGCGTGACAGCAGCACGCAAGTCGGCTTCCCACTCGGCCAGGGTTTGGTCTGGTAGGGCGAAGATCAAGTCGAGGCTGACGTTGTCGAAGCCCGCCGCGCGCGCCAGCGCGATCGCCGCCACCGCCTCGTTGGCATCGTGGATGCGTCCGAGGCGCGCGAGCTGGCGCGGGTTAAACGACTGCACGCCGAAGCTAATGCGGTTTACGCCGGCCGCGCGCAAACCGCGCAGGCTGGCGAGCGTAACGGTACCCGGGTTGGCCTCCAAAGTGATTTCTTCGATCCCCACTCTTGCCGAGGGGGGCCGGGAGGCGATTTCATCCTCCGGCCCGAGGTCGCGGAAAGCACCCGCCTTGGCTCCAGCGCGGCCGGCAGGGTCAACTCTCGATGGCACCGAGGACGGGTTGCCACCAGCACGCGCCGGCCACAAACGGCGCGCAGCCGCCAACACTCGGGCGATTGACTGCGGCTCAAACAGAGACGGCGTGCCCCCGCCAAAAAAGATCGTATTGATGGCTCCCTGCCATGCCGACTGTGCTGCGTAATGCTCCAGCTCGACAACCAAGGCGTCGGTGTACTCCGCCTCTGGCCACCGCGTCGCCGCGTGCGAGTTGAAGTCACAGTACGGACATTTCGCGCGGCAGTATGGAATGTGGACGTAAAGCGAAAAGTCGTGCATCGCGTACCGAGCCTATAGCGATGCCGGAGAGGAAGGCCCAGCCCGCCCCTGCCACTCCCAACTCAGCAGGGGTGGACACCACGCCCGATGAGTTGTCTATGTGGTGATGTTAGGCGGGTCTGCGGGTTGGGTCAGCGGCGGGATCCACCGCCGCGGGCACCACCGCGGCCACCGCCTTCGCGTTCGCGAGCTTCGCTGACTTTGATTGCCCGGCCCTTGATATCCCTGCCGTCGAGTTGCTCGACTGCTCGTTGGGCTTCCTCGTCGGAACTCATCTCGACGAAACCGAAGCCACGGGACTGTCCGGTCGCACGGTCCGTGATCACCGCAACCGACTCGCAGTTTCCCACTGCCGAGAAGGCCTGCCTGAGATCTTCTTCCGTTGCAGTGTAGGACAGGTTTCCGATGTGCAGCCTCTTTCCCATTTTCCGCTCTCCTTTTCACACTCTCCGCTACTCGCTCGTCGCTCTCGTGCTGCCGATGGCGCGTCCGCAGGCCTCGCTTCGAGTGGCGTCCAAAACTGCGCGCAGATCACCGCCGAGGCGCGATAATATCGCTGGGGGGACGCGTGCGCTGCAGGTCGCGAACAGTTGTCACTGGCAAGAAGCACAATCGAATAATCGCCGGCCTTTTACCACCCAAACGCCTGTCTGTGCAAACCCAAAACATGCAATTCGCCCCAGGCTCGAACTCAGGGCGGGGGCGTGATTTTCGTCACGGCCGCGAATTGTTCTTGACGAAAGCGTGAAGGGTCATGCTAGAAGTGTTGACCATGGAACTGGTGAACTTCGCCATCAGGGCGAGGATGCGGGATACTGTAGGACCGGGTTGGCTCTCGATTGCGGTAGCGATAGCGGCGCTGGCATTGGCATTGCCCGCTGCGGCCAATGTGGCAACCTCGACGGTGGAAGGGGCTTTCTTTCCGAACACTCCCCGGATCTGCTCGTTTGCGGTGCGTGCCGGCAGCACCCCCCAGATCGAGCATCTGGAATTCGGCTCGCTGAATTTCAACCCTCCAGTTGGCCTGATCCCCAAAGCCAAAGCCAACCCCAGCACTGCGATTCTCACCAACGTGGTCACGGACGCAGACGGCAATGCCATAAACGAGGCTAAAGCGGAAAGCGGTGGCTTCAGCGCCGGCATCGGCCCGCTAGCGAACTTCTTTGCCGTGTTCACGGGTAAATTCATCGTCGACGGCTCCGAACAGGTGACGTTCGATATCTACCACGACGACGGGTTCCTGTTGGGTATCGGCGGGGGAGCCGTCCGCATTAGGGGGGTGCCCGTGCTGCTTCCAGCCGACAGCCACGATACCCTCGCGCGCGGGTTGCCGATTGTCGCCGCTTTCAACCACTCCAGCGTCCCGCGTAAGAGCACAGTGGTCGTGCAGTTTCCTAACGCTGGCGAGTACGATTTCGAGTTCGACTACTTCACTTGTTTGGGAACTACTCGCACGCTGACCGTTCTTGCCAATCAGAAGGTGCTGGCCCTAGACATCACGGTGCCAACCACCCCGACCCCGGTCCCGACCACACCCAGCCCCGGCTTTACGCCGCAGGCGACCGGCTCGCCGCAAGGATCGCCGGCGGCATCGACGATGACTCCGACACGAACGGTGACCCCCACGCCGACACAACCTCTCGGGGTTTCTTTGGTTGTCGGTAGCGCCGACGCCGACCCGGGCGAATCGGTCACGCTGAACATCGACTTCGCCCCCAGCAGCTCCGACGGCAAGACGCATGGGCCGGACGAGATCGCGGTGCTCGACGTGGTCCTGGACTTCCCGAAGCTCGACTTCGATGCCACCGATGCCGACGGCGACGGCTTGCCCGACGCCATCGTGTTCAATCCGTACGGCATCCCGGCGCTGGAGCCGTTTGCCGTGACCATCTTCAACAGCGATACGGCCGCGGCTAATCACGAACTCGACCTGGAAATTGTCGCCGCAGACGAGGATGGCCGGAGTTTGCCAGCGGCGACATTAATGGCGATCACTCTGAGAATCCCGCAGCGCAGCCCGGGCGGCAGCTTGCTCGTGCAGCCGTATGTTCGCCCCTTCGACGCCGCCAATACCGAGCACCTGGTAACGGCGCAGGTCGCTGGCGTGGTGTATGCCGGGCCGCCGCCGACGCGCACCGTGGCTCCCGCCGGCACAATCGGGATCGGGGTCAAGACCAAGGGCGGTGGCTGCAATGCTCAAAGCGGCAGCCGAACGAGTTCCTGGCCCTTTGTGCCGCTCACTTTCCTAGCGCTGCTCCGGTACTGGCGCGAGCGGCGCCGCCTCGCACGCCGGTAAGTCGCGTATAGCGGGAGTGCCCACACGCCGGACAGTGCGGGCCGGCTCGGAGGATGAGTATGAGCGAGTTCACGCACCGCCAGGTGGACAGCAACGGCATCCGCATGCACGTCGTGGAAGCCGGCAGTGGCTTTCCGGTCCTCCTTTGTCACGGGTTTCCGGAACTCTGGTACTCGTGGCGCCACCAAGTGCGCGCGTTGGCTAATGCCGGCTTCCGCGCCATTGCACCCGACCAGCGTGGCTACGGCGAGACCGAAGCCCCCGCTGCCATCGACGCCTATACCGTTCATCACTTGGTCGGCGATCTCACTGGCGTTTTGGACGCGCTGCAGATCGACCGGGCCGTCGTAGTGGGCCACGACTGGGGTGGTCTGGTGGTATGGCAGATGGCTCTGCTGGCACCCCATCGCGTCGCAGGAGTCGTGGGAGTCAACACCCCTTTCTTTCCCCGCGCACCGATCTCTCCGCTTGCCATGATGCGGGCGGCGGCTCAGGGCAACTTCCACTATATCGTCTACTTCCAGCAGCCGGGCGTGGCGGAAGCTGAACTGGAACATGATGTCTCGCGCTCGTTACGCGGCTTCTACCAGAACCCCAGCCGTGAGGCGGCGACGGCGTTGCGCGACATCGCGCCCGGGGTATTCGGCCCGGCCGGCGGCGGTATCCTCGATCGCTTGCCCGATGCGCCCCACGGCGATTTCCTCAGCGCCGAGGACTTCAATGTGTTCGTGGCCGCCTTCGAAAAACCCGGCTTTCGCGGTGGCCTCAACTGGTATCGCAACCTCGACCGGAACTGGGAACTTACCTCGTACCTGGCGGGAGCCCGGGTGCTACAACCGGCGCTCATGATTACCGCGGAGCTCGATGTCGTGCTACGCCCCGAGATGGCGCGCGGCATGGAGTCGTGGGTGCCCAACCTCCGGCGCACCGTACTGATCGAGGGCTCTGGCCACTGGACCCAGCAAGAGCAGCCCGCGGCGGTCAACGCGGCACTGCTGCAATTCCTTTCCGAGTTCCAGAAGTAGGGGGATACCCTTGGCGCCGACGCCTCGCCTCAGGCGTCGGCCACTTCGCGGATCAGCGCCTGTACCTGCTCGCGCAACGAGCCGCGGCGCGTGCCGAAGCGACTGCGCGTCGCCAGGGCGACTTCTTTGCCGACGATGTCAGCGGTGATCAGGTCGCTGACAAACCGGCAGATGGCGTTGCGCATCTGCCGGCGCCGTGCCCGCAAGCGCGCCTCACGTTGCGCCGCGGTGAGCCCCGGCTCGCGCGGATTGGGCAAGGCCTCGCTGTTCAGCTGCCGCAGCACGCGGCGCAAGCGCAGCTCCCAGCCCGGGGGCAGTGTTACCACCAGCTCGCCATGCGTGCGGCCGGGTCGGGTACGGATCGGTTGTGGGCGCGCCATCTTGTCTACAGCCCAGAGACTCCATCGGGTAGCAGGAAACGAGCACGCTTGTCCACGAAAAAATTGTGGCGTTTGGCATTTGGGTGTGCGACAAATTTGTGGGTAACGTGCAGCCGACCGGGCAAATCCTCACCAGTCTGACAGTACTGTGTACTGTCAGGCCGAGGCCCATGGCCGAACGGGCGCAATTTGTCATTCCCGCGAAAGCGGGAATCCACGGCACCGGCTCGCTAC
>JACQVA010000110.1 GCA_016210005.1 Deltaproteobacteria bacterium
GGTGCGCGCGAAGTCCGGGGCGGCGCATCGCATCGCGATTGGGGACGATGCCCCTTCAGCAAATTTCAAACGATTTCAAATCCACCCGGATCGTCTCCGGGATATCCTCGGCCGCGGGTGAGAAAACCCGAAATCCGAGGCCAGATGCTTGTAGCCGAGGTCGATGGTGATGTCGGCGCTGGCCGAGGTAGACTGAATGAGGAGCGGTGATGGAGACGATGACCATGACAACGACGATGATGGATGCCGGAACCAGGGTGCTCAAGGAGATGTTGCTGCCGGAGCTGACAAAAATCTCCGATCGACTGAATCAGGTGGCCGCCACTCAGGAACGGATCGCCGTGCGGCTGGATCAGATGGATCGGCGATTCGATCTGATGGACAAGCGCTTCGATCTGGTGGATAAGCGCTTCGAACAGATCGACCAGCGCTTCGAACAAATCGGCACCGATCAAATTGGCATGTTTCTTGCGCACAGTTTGCGTTGTGAGCAGCACGAAACTCCCGGCGCTGTGGCGCCAGGGAACCTCATTACAAGCTGAGGGCTTCGGGTCTGCGGTCAGTTTGCCGATGGCGCGTTGGCCATCGGGCGCGGGTAGCCCAACGTTTCGAGCCAGTCGGCAACTCGTGCATCTGTGAGCTGCTCGTAGGCTGATGTTCCCTTGCGGCGGCCCCATTCTCGTGTCCGCATGTTCCAGTAGTACTGGAATAGGTTCAGGAAGTTCTGCTCGACGTTCTTGTGGACGACAAGATACGGCCGCAGAACTGAGTTGAAGTTCTCGATTGCGCTGGAGGCCCGCTCACGTCGGTCCAGAACAGGGAAGACGACCTTCATTGCCTGCTGAACCCTCTGCGGGTTCCCGTCGGCCTCGGTGGCCAGATTGCGGATCGCGACCCTCAGTTCCTCAGTGGCAGCCTGCCGTCTGGGTTCTGGACCGGTCTTCGACTTTGCGTCGAGGACGGCTTGGTAAAGTCGTGTAGCGGCCCTTGTCAGGGCCTCGCCCCCGGCAGCTTCAGCAACTTTCAGGAGCTCTTGTCGAAGGGCTTGTAGGTGCAGTGCCAATCCCGGAGCCCGGTTCTTCAGATACCGACCTGCGTTGCGGGCGTGGTCGCCTCGTATCTCCATCATCGCAAGACCTATTCGCTTCAGACCCGAACTGACTTCCTCCGCCAGATAAAGGTCGCCCGTATGCGGCTGAGTCAACTTCAGCAGTTGCTCTGCCTCGATACAGAGTTTCTCGAAAGCATCGAATCGGTCAATGGCCCGTGCTGCATGGTCTTTGGCCTCTCGCCACTCTTGCCCTGCTCGGCGTCGCGCGGCTTCATCGGCCCCTTTGCCCCGCTTTTCTTCACACTCATATTCATTGCTGATGGCTCCGAGAGCCCGTCGTTCCAGGTAGAAGCGAGCCTTACCAAACTTCAGAACGGCGTGGAACATATCATCCCGTTGCTCGATTCCAGGAAAAGCGGCCTCAATGCCACTGGCCAAACCGGTTCCGGCGTCCTTGACGACTCGCTTGGGGTTCAGGTGTTGATCGAGCTGAAGCTTTTGCAGGACGGCCTTCCACTCCTCGCCGGTGCGAGACTCACGCACTTGCGCCAGGAACAGGTACTGCGTCTCGATATCCAGACCAGCCAGTACAGGGCGATTCTGGCTGAACATCTCATCGGCCACGAAACCTTGGATGGAGGACAGCTCCACGCCTCTTGAAAACTGTTCGGCACGCTCCCCCGCCTCCGTGAGAACCGCCTGAACCTTCCCGAAGCTCCAGGCGGCTGATTGTCCAAACAGTATCACCAACAAAGCCACTATATCCCGAATGGACGCTGGAGTGACCACTCGAAGTGCAATGATGGCCCGCTTGAGGTAGCCGACGGTCACAGGGAGATAAAAGAGTACCTTGTCCTCCGTCCGGTATCCACCGGCTTCGTCTTCGACGACTTGAGGCTCTTCACCCGAAATGTCAAACCTACCAACAAGCGCCTCTCGCGCCTCTTCGCGAACCTCATACAGCCTGCGTCGATCGACATCCACTTCCCGTGCAAGTTCGCTCATTCGCCCGTACTGTCCCCTGGCTCGAAGAACCTCCTCGGCCAGACCGCTATCCGGACGAAAGCCGCCACTCTGCGTGGCCGCACTCTGGCAATCCACACTAACCTGCTCTACGCTGATGGACACGAGATCTCCTTTGCTGGATGGTTGATTTTGAAGACACCAACTACTACCGGCAAGGAGGTCTCGTCGCATGCAGATTCAGCAACTCTTTTAAGTCCACTTCCGCTCCGCTCCCCACCGCCACCGCGGAAGGAGCCAACCCCACCTAATCCAGAGTTCCGTCAGGTTCTACGAACCAGAGTGTGCGGAAAAATGTCCTCATTTTGGTCGGTGCCGCGGCTTGTACTCCCGAAAAACCGTCACTTTCCCCGGCGCGAGGCGCGTGCGCTCGTGCCGAGGATGTCCGGGTTGTCCTCCCGGCTTTCGCCCAGAGGCACAGCGCGGCTCCCGAACTGGGGCATCAGGCCGATCCGAAGACGGCGGCATCGACGAGTTCTGGGAGTTGGTCCCGAGCTTCTCACGCAACTCCGAAACCACTCTCTCGAGTTGCTCCATCCGCTTGAGCAAGTGTGAGTTCTCGTGGCGCAGCTCCAAGTTCTCCTGTCGCAGCGCTGCGTTCTCGGCTCGGAGCCGCTGAAGCTCCGAGGCCGCCTCTCTGCGTTTCTTTGACTTGCGCCCCATGCCGGATGATAGTCCATGGGGGGCGAATTCTTGTCAATACCCAGCGATCGGGGCCGGAGCCCATGACGAACGAGCAAGTGGTGATGCGGCATCCTGAGATCAGCCCGAGTCATTTCTGCATGCGCCATGAATCAACCATGGCCCCGTATTGCTGCATAGCCGTGAACGGATACTTACCTTCTCCCCGGCTACCGTTGAAAGATGGTATTTTCCCGTGGCGCGTTTCATCAAGTAAAGAAGTCTTGCACACGTCAACACAA
>JACQVA010000111.1 GCA_016210005.1 Deltaproteobacteria bacterium
AGGTAGTGGAGGGTTTTTCGGCCAAGTACGGCGTTGACAAGCTGGTCTACCACGAAGCGCACGGCTGCGCAGAGACCGCAATCGTGCGGGAGAAGCAGCTGAAGAAGCGGCGCCGCGCCTGGAAGATGACAAATTGCGTCCCTTTCGGCCATGGGCCTCGGCCTGACAGCACACAGTACTGTCAGACTGGTGAGGATTTGCCCGGTCGGCTGCACGTTACCCGCAGATTTGTCGCACACCCACCGGGGTGCAGTAACCCTGCAGTAACCCCAGGGCATTGCACTTGACCGACAAAGAGGAGCACAATGCGGCTCCTACAGGTTGTTGCCGAGCCCGGCCGTGGCGCTGCGAGCGCCGCCGGAGAAAGGGGGCTGCAATGCACGGATTGGTGACACGCTACCTGCTGGTGGCTGCGGGCTGCCTGGCGCTGCGGGGTGCAATGGCGGCACACGCCGACGTCCAACCCGGTGATGTGATCACCGCGGCCAATGCCGACAAGGCCGCGGACTTGCTTTCGCCGGGCGTCAACTGGGTCGTCAAGCATGGGATGACGATCAAGGTCGCAGCGCCGCGCGAGTTACTAATGCCCAAGCGCTACGTCGAGGCCACCGAGAAGTACGCGGCGCAGGTGAAGCTCGCCAAGGGCGGATTGGCACTCGAAGGCTATGTCGCCGGCATGCCGTTCCCGACCATTGACGTCAACGACCCGCAGGCGGCGCTCAAGATCATGTGGAATTACGAGTACCGGCCGTTCTTCATCGACGACTTCCGCGAGGGCGACTTCGGCTCCTACACCGGTACCGCCAGCTACGACAAGCCAATGACCATCGAGCGCTCGCTGTGGATCGGCGACCTGCGCCGCCTTTATTACAACGGCCGCCTCTACGTCGAGCCCAAGCCCGAGCTGCCCAACCCCGAGGGCGTCCGCTACAAGGAATCACTGCATCCGATCTTGGCGCCGTTTGATCTCAAGGGAATCGGCTTGCTCGACCTGCGCTACATCGACGCCTCGCGGCAGGACGACACCTGGCTCTACCTGCCGCAGCTGCGCCGGGTGCGGCGGCTCTCCTCCGCGCAACGCAGCGACGCGCTGTTCGGGCAAGACGCCGACGCCGACAGCTTCTTCGGATACTCCGGACACATCGCCTGGATGGACTGGAAGCTGCTCGGCCTGAAGGACGTGCTCGGCTCGGTGCACGCCGAGAACTGGCCGCTCAAGCAGTGCCCCGGCGGTGGCGACTTCGCTTTCTGCGACCTCTGGGAAAAACGGCCGGCGTACGTGATCGAAGGGGTCTCCAAGCTACCGCAATACGCTTTCGGCAAACGCGTCATCGTCATCGATCGCCAAGGCATGCTGCCGCTGACTACCGACATGTACGACCGCGCCGGACAGCTGTGGAAAGTGTGGGTCGACTTCTACTCCTACCGCAAGCAGGCCATCCCCGACGCCCGCTTCACTTACGAGGACGAGATGCCCTTTTACCCGGGCGGATTCGTCATCGACACGCAGCTGGGGCACGCCACTTACTTCCCGCACCCCGACCCGGCTTCGACTGACAAGGAGTGTCTGTACTTCAACCAGGGCCCGCGCGGGACCAGCCCGGTGGCGCCGACGGGCGCCGACGAGAGCTTCTTCACCATCGCCCACCTGGTCGAATCGGGGCACTGATCTGGGACGCTGGAACCTCGGACCTTGGATCTACCGACGTTCAGTCAGCCCCGTTGCGCTGCAAGACGAATCCGGCGGCGCTCAGCGCCTGCTCGATCTCCGCGATATGCTCGCGGCCACGGGTTTCGAGTTCCAGCGTAACCGACGCCTGGGTCAGCGCCAGGCCCGGCTGGGCGCGCTCGTGACGGATTTGATGGATATTGGCGCGACACGCCGCCACGCAGGTCACCAAGCGGAGCAACTCACCCGGCCGATCGGCCAAGCGGGTAGTGAAGCGGAACAAGCGGCCTTCTTCGACCAGGCCGAGGTTGATGATGCGGTCGAGCAAGTTGGTGTCGATGTTGCCGCCGGAGACGATCACCACCACCTTTGCTGCCGTCGCCGGCAGCAGCCCGGCGAGGCAGGCCGCCAAGCCGACCGCGCCGGCACCTTCGACCACGGTCTTGGCCCGTTCCAGCAGCAACAGCACGGCATCGGCGATCTGCGCATCGCGCACCTCCACCGCCGCCGCCAAGCCGGTGCGGATGATTTCGAATGGAAGCGCGCCAATCGAGCGCGTGGCCAGGCCGTCGGCGATGGTGTCGACCGCCGCCAGCTCGATCCGTGAGCCGGCGCGCAAGCTCGGCGCCAGCGATGATGCCCCCACCGCTTGCACAGCGATGACGCGCGCACTGCTGCCCGCACCGCGCAGGGCCGAGATCACGCCCGCAAGCAATCCACCGCCGCCGACGGGAACCACCACCGTGTCGACCTCCGGTAGCTGTTCGAGCACCTCCAACGCGAGCGTGCCTTGGCCGGCAATGATCTCCGGATCATCGAAGGCGTGCACGAAGGTTGCCTGCTGCACCTGCGCCAGCGCCAGCGCGCTGGCGTAGGCCGCGCTGTAATCGCCGCCCGAGAGCACGACGCTGGCACCGTAGCCCCCGGTGGCCGTCACCTTGCTGAACGACGCCGTCTCCGGCATCACCACCGTGACCGGCACCGCCATCGTCCGCGCCGCGTAAGCCACGCCTTGGGCGTGATTACCGGCCGATGCCGTCACCACGCCGCGCGCTCGCGCCCTGGGGTCAAGCAGCTGAATCTTGTTGAGCGCGCCGCGCACCTTGAACGAGCCGGTCTTCTGCAGGTTCTCCAGCTTCAGATAGATCTGCCGCCCGCACATCGCGCTGAAGGTCGCGCTAAGATCGAGCGGGGTCGTCCTGACAATGCCGGCAGCGCGGCGGCGAGCCGCCTGGATGGCCTCGAAAGCGATGGTTGTACCAGTCATCACCGCAGCGAGAGTGATATCACTGAGGGTTGCGGACGGCCGGCGGCGGCGGTTGTCGGCATGGCGAGCATCGCTGCCTCGAGGTTAGAGCCGCAGCCCGTGTCCGCGGCCGAGCTCGTAGGCCATCAACAGGCCCAAGCCCAGGGTGAACAGCGCCGCCAGAGTGCGCACGGCCAAGGCGACCGCGAATTCCAGCCCCGCCGCCACCCGGGCGCTAATCTCCAGGTGCAAGACGATCACCGCCACCCCGGCCGCCAGCAGCGCCACCGTGTGGCCCGCGCCCCAGAGCGCGCCTACCAGCGACGCCCGCAACACGCCCTTGCGCTCGCTGGCGATCGCCGTCACCGCGGCCAAGTGATCGGCATCCAGCGCGTGCTTGAGCCCGAGGGTGAAGCCGAGCGCGAGTATCGACCAGGTCGAGAGCATCGCTATCCTTATGACCGCCGGCCCCATCTCGGTCAATTGGACTCGGCCCTGATTTACAGAAGCGAATCGCGCCGGACGCCATCTGTTGCCAGATCGAGGGTTACCTCCGTGATGGTAAGGAAGTCCTGACACTGCGCGCGAGCAGACTGTTGAACGACCCGCTCATGCTTCGAGACGCTCCTGAAGCTGCTTGACAGCGCTGCACGCCGTTGGCTACGTCCGGCGCTGAGGTGGGCAACTTATGAACGCTGTGGTCATTACTGGAATCGCCCAGGGAATGGGGCGCGAGGTGGCGCTGCAGCTGGCGCAGTCCAAGGTGCCGCTGGCGGGCTTCGATGTCGATGCCCGCGGGATCGCCGCGCTGCGGGCCGAGTTGGACCGGGTGGGTTGTCCGCACGTGCTGGCTGAACTCGACATCACCAATCGCCCGGCTCTCCTCGGATTCCGCGATACCGTGCTCGAGCGGTACGGGCGTGTGGAGGTGGTGCTGTCGAATGTCGGCATCGGCTTCTTCGGGCCGTTCGAGGAAGCGGACTTGGACAGAGCGCTGAAGTGTCTGGAGATCAACGTCATCGGCACCGCGGCGATCTTCCAGGCGTTCATCCCGTCAATGCGGGCGCAGCGCTCGGGCCGCCTCATTGCGGTCTCGTCGCTCGTCGGGCAGATCCCGTTTCCGTTCGAGTCGATCTACTCGGCCAGCAAGTTCGCCGTGGAAGGCTTGGTGCAATCGTTACGCTACGAGGTGGAGCCGTTCGGCATTCGCGTGGCGCTGATCCAACCGGCGCAGGTCTCCACTACCTTTGCGGCCAAGATCCACCAGCGCGCGCCGGTGGGCTCGCCTTACCGGGAGCGGGTCGATCGTTTCATCAAGCGCGACGAGGAACTCATCAAGACGGCTCCGACCCCGGCGCAAGCCGCCCGCGCCATCATTCGCGTCATCCGCGCCCACCAGCCCAAGTTGCACAACCAGATCGACCGCAAGAGCACCATCTTTTTGGCGCTCAACCGACTGCTGCCGCGGGCGCTGCGGGACGCGATCCTGCTGCGCCAAATGGATATCGGAGTGGACTCAACCGTCTGAGCCTGGTCCGGCCGCCCGGCTTTGACGGGCCGCGCGCCTGTAGTACGGTTCGGGCGATGCCGCTGGTGAGTGTAATCGTCCCGAGCCACAACCGCCGCGCGTTGTTGCGTGAGGCGGTGGAGTCGGTGCTGGGGCAACGCGGGGTGGCGATCGATCTGATCGTGGTCGATGACGGTTCGAGCGACGGCAGCGAGGGCGAGTTGTCCGAGTTCGGCGCGCGTGTGCGCTACCGCTGGCAGCCCCAACGCGGCGTCTCCGCGGCGCGCAACGCCGGTGCACGCCTTGCGCGCGGCCGCTGGCTCGCCTTTCTCGATTCGGATGATCTGTGGTTGCCCGACAAGTTGGCCACTCAACTGGCCTTCGTCTCAGAGCATCCCGAAACAACGATCTGCCAAACGGGGGAAATCTGGATACGCAACGGTGTGCGGGTCAATCCCTGCCGCCATCACCGCAAGCCGGATGGTGACGTGTTCTTGGCGAGCTTGCAGCGTTGCGTGGTCAGCCCCTCGGCGGTGATGTTGCGGCGCGAGCTGTTCGAGGCTACCGGCGGCTTCGACGAGAGCTTGCCGGCGTGTGAGGATTATGACCTCTGGCTGCGCTTGGCGCGGCACCAACAAGTGGCGTTGATCGATCGGCCGCTGGTGATCAAGCGCGGCGGGCACGCTGACCAGCTGTCGCGACGGTACTGGGGAATGGATCGCTTTCGGGTACAGGCGCTGCGCAAGCTGCTCGCCGAACCCGGCCTCGATCAAGTGCGGCGGGCGGCGGTGTGCGCGGTGCTGGCTGAGAAGTGTGCGATCCTGGCTCTAGGTGCGGCCAAACGCGGGCGCCACCAGGAGGCGGTGGCATATGCGGCATTGGCAACGGCCCCAACCAACCCCGCACCGGGCGGGGGCGGCTCTTGGTTGAGTTGGTCATGACGGACAGCGCCGCCGTGTTAGCCTATACCGCTGCGCGCCGCTTCTCCGCGCCGACGTGCGCGCGCTGGTTGCGCCTCGAGGCCGGCGACCAAGCGGCGCTGCTGCAAGTTGCCGAGCGTTTGCGCCTGGGCGAAAACCAGTTCCGCGATTTCTTCGACTGGGCGGAGGAGATCGCCGTGCGCGACCGCTGCGCCATCAAGGACGTGTGGGGCCGAGCGCCGGTGGCTGGGGCGCTGGCGCGCAAGCTCGGCCGCAACGAAATGGTGGCCGCGGTGAAGGCCGCCCTGCGCCAGCTGCGCTTCCCGCAACTTGCCGCCGCCGAGAGCCGGCTCGCCCAACTGGTGCGACAACTCCAGTTGCCGCACGGTGTCCGCGTGCACCTGCCCGAGCAGCTCGAAGGCGATGAGGTAAGGATCGAGCTGCGCGGGCGCAGCGCGGAGGCCTTGCGCGCCGGCGTTGCCGCGGTGCAGCAAGGCCTCCGGCGGGCGGAGCTGGACGAGATCTTCCGCTTGTTGGAGCAAGCCCCGTGAAGCGCTGGACACCCGCACGGCTGTGGCTCGAACAGGGTGAGGAGGACTCGCCGGTGGCGCGGTGCGTGCGCCAGTCGCTGCCCGGCGTGCCCGTCTCGGTCCTCGGCGATCCGCGGGCCGCCGAGCCGGCGGCGTCCGAGGGTTTTGCCGCCGGCAAGCACGACCTGGTGTTGCAACGCCATCGCGGCAGCTTCTTGCAACACTGCCCCGCCGGCACCCCCGGCCTGGTGTGCTGTAACTACTTCGTGGCCGACTTCGCCACCAACTGCCCGTTCGATTGCAGCTACTGCTTCTTGCAGGAGTACCTCGCCAACAATCCGGCCATGAAGGTATTCACCAATCCCGAGGACGGTCTGGCCGAGATTGCCGCGCTGCTGCGGGCGCATCCGGCGCGCCACTTCCGCATCGGTACCGGGCATCTGAGCGACAGCCTGGCGCTCGACCCGATCACCGGCCTCAGCCGCATCTTGGTGCCGTTCTTTGCCGAACACCGCAACGCCGTCCTCGAATTGAAGACCAAGTCCGACTGCGTTGACGAGCTGCTGCGACTCGATCCGCGCGGCCGCGTGGTGGTGTCGTGGTCGGTAAACGCGCCGCGGGTGCTGGCCGAAGAAGAGCCCGGCACCGCTTCATTGAGCGAACGGCTGGCGGCGGCCAGGCGGGTGCAGGAAGCGGGCTATCGGCTCGGCTTTCACTTCGACCCATTGATCGAGCATCCCGGTTGGGCTGCCGGCTACCGCGATACGGTGGCGCAGATTGCCGCCGCGATCGAGCCGCGGCGGATCGCGTGGATCAGCCTCGGCAGCCTGCGGCTGACGCCCGGGCTGCGCGCCGCGCTGCGTGCCCGCCCCCGCCGCAGCCTAACGCTGAGCGGCGAACTGGTAGCCTGCGCGGACGGCAAGGCGCGGGTGTGGCGCGGCTTGCGGCTGGAAATGTACCGCCGGATCCAGAGCTATCTCCGCCAAGCCTTGCCGGGGGTGGAAACCTATTTGTGCATGGAGGCCGCCAACGTGTGGCAAATCGTGCGCGGTGAATCCCCCGGCGATCGCCAACTGGCCGAGCGGCTGAGCGCGGGAGCGCTTCAGTGATAAGTGCACACAAAGGGCGGAAACCAAAGCCGCCGGCCGCGACACGCGCAAGTGCCGCGCGGCGGCCGCCGCGCCTCGATGCTGCCGTCGGCGTCTTCGACTCGGGCATCGGCGGCCTCACCGTCCTGCACCAGCTCATGCGCGAGCTGCCCCACGAGCACCTCATCTACCTCGGCGATACCGGCCGCTCCCCCTACGGCACCAAGTCGCCCGAGACGGTGCGGCGCTATTCGCTCGAGAACACGGAGTTTCTGCTCGACAAGGGCATCAAACTGCTGGTGGTGGCGTGTAACAGCGCCTCCGCAGTGGCGCTGGAGGCCCTGGCCGAACGGGCGGCGGTGCCGGTGCTCGGTGTCATCGAGCCGGGGGTGGCGGAAGCAGTACGCGCCACCCGCAATCGCCGCATCGGAGTCATCGGCACCGAAGCCACCATCGCCAGCGGTGCCTATACCCACGCGCTGCGCCGGCTGGCGGCAGACGTCGAGATCTATACCCGCGCCTGCCCGCTGTTCGTCCCCCTGGCCGAGG
The DNA here is from genome assembly GCA_016210005.1 of Deltaproteobacteria bacterium. NCBI lineage: Bacteria > Pseudomonadati > Myxococcota > Myxococcia > Deltaproteobacteria bacterium. The sequence goes on from JACQVA010000111.1 coordinate 7,510, forward strand.
AGGGCTGGGTGGACAACGACATCGCCCGCAAGACCGCGGAGATTTATCTCGCCAGCCTGCGCAAGAGCGGCATCGACACTCTGATACTCGGCTGCACGCATTACCCGCTGCTGCGGGCGGTGATTGCCGAAATGATGGGGCCAAAGGTGAAACTCATCGACTCCGCCGCCTCGACGGCGCGCGCCACTGCCCGGGCGCTGTTGCGCCAGCGCCTGGCCCGCCGCAGCGGTCGGGGCTCGGTGAGCTTCTTCGTCACCGACCTCCCCGAGCGCTTCATCAAGGTGGGCCAACGCTTCCTCGGCGAGCAGGTGCAGTCGGCAGTACGCCTCGAACGCTGACTACTCGCGGCGTGATGCGTAGCCCCGGCGTCTTGCAAGCGATGCACGATTTCGGGCAAGTGAGGCCCTGGGGACGCCAATCGTGATCAAACGCTACATCGCTCAGGCACTGCGCCGCGCTCGCTGCCGGCAGCTCGATGGCGGGGTTTTTCGCGTCACCGTGTCCGGGCGGCGAGGAGTTCGAGTACTGCTACGCGAGGCCATGAGCCCAACTGACCGGGCCGGCTTCGAAGCCCTCGAATAGCATGCCTTCAACCGAGCTTGCATCGCTGCAGCAACTCGAGACCGACCTCTGGGAAGCGGCGGACAACCTGCGCGCGAATTCCAAGCTCACCTCCAGCGACTACTTCATGCCGGTGCTCGGCGTGATCTTTCTGCGCCATGCGGCCAACCGCTTCGAGGCCGCGGCACGACAGATCGAGCAAGATCAAGCCAGTGGCAAGATGCCGAAGCGCAAGGTGCTGCCGGCCGACTACATCGCCCGCCGCTCGCTCTACCTGCCCGAGAAGGCGCGCTACGACTGGATCATGGAAAAGGCGGCGGTGAGCGGCAGCGATCTTCCAAGACTCGTCACCGACGCGATGACGGCGATCGAGGCCGAGTTCGAGCCCCTGCAGGGCGTGCTGCCGAAGGACTACGGCATCTTCGAGCCGAAGGTGCTCGAAGACCTGATGCGTCTCTTCAACAGCGCGCAGATCAAGCAAGCGACCGGCGACGTGTTCGGCCGCATCTACGAATACTTTCTCGCCAAGTTCTCGATCCAGAAGGCGCACGACAACGGCGAGTTCTTCACTCCGTCGTCGATCGTGCAGACGATCGTCAACGTGATCGAGCCCGATCACGGCACCGTGTTCGATCCCGCCTGCGGCTCGGGCGGCATGTTCGTCCAGTCGAGCCACTTCATCGAGCACGAGGGCGGCGACACCGCGAAGAAGGTTGTCTTCTACGGCCAGGAGAAGAACCGCGACACCATCCGCATCGCCAAGATGAACCTCGCGGTGCACGGGCTGGAGGGAAAGATCGCCGAGGCGATCACCTACTACCAGGACGAGCACACGCTGGCCGGCAAGTGCGACTTTGTGATGGCCAATCCGCCGTTCAACGTGG
>JACQVA010000112.1 GCA_016210005.1 Deltaproteobacteria bacterium
CGGGTGCGCGACAAATTTGTGGGTAACGTGGTTCGGTGTTATGGCCGTCATTCCCGCGAAAGCGGGAATCCAGTTTGGCGTTTGGCGCTATGGACAAGCAGTTCTGCGTTTACATCCTGGCCAGCAAACGGAACGGCACGCAGTACATTGGGGTGACCTCACAGCTGGCAACGCGGGTGTGGCAGCATAAGAGCAAGGTAGTGGAGGGTTTTTCGGCCAAGTCCGGCGTTGACAAGCTGGTCTACTACGAAGCGCACGGCTGCGCAGAGACCGCAATCATGCGGGAGAAGCAGCTGAAGAAGTGGCGCCGCGCCTGGAAGATGACAGATTGCGTCCCTTTCGGCCATGGGCCTCGGCCTGACAGTACACAGTACTGTCAGCATGCTGAGGATTTGCCCGGTCGGCTGCACGTTACCCACAGATTTGTCGCACACCCCCCGGCGGCGTTATCGACAACGAGGCCGAAGTTGCGTAGACGGTGAGCCGAAGTCGCTTCGTGGAGGACCAGCATGCCGACCGTAACCACCGAGAAAGCCCGGCCGCACGTCACCGTTGTGCGTCTCGCTCGGCCGGCACGGCGCAACGCCATGTCGATCGAGCTGTGTCTGGAGTTGAAGCAAACGCTCGAAGAGGTCGGGCGCGACAACGATTGCTGGATCGTGATCTTGACCGGCAGCGGCCCGGCCTTCTGCGCCGGCCTCGACCTCAAGGATCACTCGGTGATTCCCAACATCGACGGTCTGACGATTCCGCGCATCGGCCCGCGTGCGATTCGTATCTATTCGCAGCTCATTCCGGTGATGCGGCACATCCCCCAGCCGATCATCGCGGCCATCAACGGGCCGGCGTACGGCGGCGGCCTCTGCCTCACGCTCGCCGCCGACCTGCGCATCGCCGCCGAGTCGGCCAAGTTCAACAGCACCGGCATCGTGCGCGGCCTCACCAGCACCGAGCTGGGCGCCAGCTGGTTGTTGCCGCGGCTGGTCGGCGCGGCCCACGCCAACGACATCCTCTACACCGGCCGCATCTTCGATGCCGCCGAGGCGTTGCGCATGGGCTTGGTGTCGCGCGTGGTGCCGGATGGCCAGATCCTCGATTGCGCCTTCGAGATCGCCGCCGGCATGTGCGAGTACAGCCCCTATGGGCTACAAATGACCAAGCAGGTGATTTGGGCCAATCTCGAAAACTCCAGCCTGGCGGCGGCCATCGAGTTGGAAGACCGCAACCAGATCCTGCTGGGCATGACCGACAACCTGCCGGAGTCGATTACTGCCTACAACGAAAAGCGCAAGCCCGCATACACCGACGAGCCGCGCCGCGGCATTTATCCGAAGGCCTGAGCGCACGGAGGATTCACCATGAGTGAAGACATCGGACTATTCGAGGCGATGGCGACCATGCGGGCGATGCGGCGGCTCAAGCCCGATCCGGTGCCTGAGCCGCTGCTGTGGCGCCTGATCGAAGCCGCCACCAAGGCCGCGAGCGGCGGCAACCGCCAGCCCTGGCACTTCGTCATCGTGCGCGACGTGGGGGCCAAGCGTTTCATCCAGCAACGTTACCACGCCGCCTTGCAGCGCTATGCCGAGGCCGGCATGAAGGCGATGGCCGCCGGCACGCTGGTCATGTCGGAGGAGGAAACCGCACGGCGCATGCGCACCGCGCGCACCGGCCTAGAGCTGGGCGAACGGTTGGCCGAGGTGCCGGTGCTGCTGTTCGCCTGCATCGATCGCAGCAGCGGCTTTTCCGTCGGCAGTGAGGTCGCCGAATGCAGCGGCCTCTACGGCTCGATCTACCCGGCGGTGCAGAACATCCTGCTGGCCTGCCGCGCTTTGGGGCTGGGCGCGGTGCTGACCACCTTGCACTTGCTCTACGAGGACGAGATCAAAGCGCACCTCGGCATCCCGCCGCAGATCCACGCCGCTGCCATGATCCCGATCGGTTTTCCAAGAGGCCGCTTCGGCCCGGTGACAAGGCGCCCGGTAGCAGAGCTTACGCATTGGGACCGCTGGGGGTCGAGCCGTCAGCCAGCAACGACTGAGTCGTGAGCTGAGAACGCGCCAGGCAGGGGACGTACTTAGCTTCTTAGCTTGCTCATCCCCGCCTTCGACCACCCCGCGCGCTTGCCACCCGGCCCCGAATCGCCCTGGCCGCTGGCGAAAATCCTCCATGAGCCCGGTTGAACCCCTCACTGCGCCCTCTCCCCGCAGGAGATGCGGGGAGCGGGAGCGACATGCGCAGGTATGCCGCCCTGTGCAGCTCTTTGATGTTCGCGACCTGCTTTGTTGCCTCGCCGGCATCACTGCCGGGCGAGCTTTCAACGGCTCGTCAGCCGCCGGCCAGACGGCGCACCAGATACGGGCGCAGCTGCGCCGGTGGGATGATCGCTGCCAGCGAGCCGACGGCACGGGCGCGCTCGACGGTGTGAATGGCGTCGAACTCGGCCGCCACCTCGGCCTGCTTTTCGAGCAGCACCTGCGCCAGCACGCGCTCGTATTCATCGTCGCCGCTCGTCCTTGCCGTCTGCACGCGCGGGTCGGCGGCGGCGCGGGCGCGGACCTCGCGGGGAAAGACCACCACGGCGGCGGCCGCTCCGCCGATCACCGAGGCGTATGACCCGGCCAGGGCCGTCGCGTGGAGCTCATCGTTGAGCGCGCGCGAAAATACCACGTAGGCGCCGCCGTGGTAGCGTGACACCACCACGAACAGCAGCGGCCCGCGGAAGTTCACCACCGCGCGCGCAATCTCGGCGCCGTATTCCAGCTGCAGCTTGCGCAGTGATTCCGGCGAGCCGTCGAAGCCGGAGAGATTGGCCAGCAGCACCACTGGCCGATTGCCGCTGGCGGCGTTGATCGCCCGCGCCACCTTCTTCGAGGAGAGTGGGAACAGCGTGCCGCCGTTCCACGAGGACGGCCCATCGAGCGGGCGATAGCCGTCGCGCGGCAGGTTCTGGCTTTCGATGCCGATCAAGCACACCGGGGCGCCGCCGAGGTGGGCGTCCCACACGATCGCCGTCTCCGCCCCCGCCATCGCCTGCCAGCGTTCGAGATAGCCGCCGTCCTGATCGATGACCGCACGCATCACCGCCCGCATGGGAAACGGCCGCTTGCGTCCGGGATTAGCGACATCATCGAAGATCTCGCCGACGGTGCGGAAGTCTTGCCCGTCCTGGGCTTCGCAGGCCGCTTCAGTGATGGTGCGGTCCGCCGAATCGGCAGTCGGCCAGCGGCGCGGGCCGGGTTCACCCGGCACCACGTAGGTGTAGCGGTAGTGAAGGTAGAGGAGGCGATAGGCATCGGCGAGGTTGGGGGCGAAGTACTGCGCTTCACCGTTCGGGCCCATGATGCGCTCGAAGCCGCCGATCGCCACCTCGTCTTCCGCCGCCACCGACCCGGCGGCTTCCAGCGCCGCTCGGCCGGTGAGCACCATGGCGGCCGCCGGGGTCATGATCAGCACGCCGCGGGTATGCATCAGCATTGTGCTGAGCGCATCGAAGTAGCTCTGGGCGCCGACATTGGTGCCCTGCACGACGACGTGAATCGCGCCCCCGGCTTGGGTGAACGTCACCAGGCGGCGCACCACCCGGGCGGTGGCATCGAGATTCTCCGTGCCGCTCTCCATGGCGATGCGGGCGCCGCTCGATACCGGTAGCCACTCGACCGGGAGCCGCAGCCGCTCGGCCAGATCGATCGCCGCCACGATGCGGTCGCACTCGGGCGCCGCCAGCGCACCCATCTCGGCGGTCGGATCGGACAAGATGATGACCCGGCGCATGCCCTCGGGAATCTTGTCGGTTGGCGTAGTGATGATGCCGAACACTACCGAGCCGGTGTTTCGCCCGTAAGCGCGCTGCGCCACCTCGACGGCGAGCGGCCGCGGCGCGGTCGGGTCGAGGTCGTATTCCTCGAAGTGCCCGGCCGGCAGATCCGAAGGTGAAACGAACGCCGCGCCGTTTTCCGATTCACCGCCGGTCAGCAGGCGAATGATCTCGTAAGGATACACCAGGCCGCGGCGCCGGGCCGCGGCCACCTTGCGCTCGTAGACGCTGGCCGGCTGCAACGGTGCGCGCTGGGGTGTACGCCAAGAGATCTCCATGCGGCTGCCCGTGGGATCGGCGATCACCACCTCGACCGCGCGCGGCTGCGCCGCCATGCGCTCCAAGAGCTGAAGCCGCACCACCACCTTCTCCAAGCCGAGATGCCGGGTGGCCGGCGCCAGCCGGCGCGCCACTCGCTGTACCGTCTGCGGATCGAGCGTGACCTCGGGGGCGACGAAGAGAGCAATCCGGTTCCAGTGCAGCCGGCGCTGCAAGTCGCGGCTGTTGAGCGCGGCGCGCAGCGTGCGCGTGGCCGCATCGAAGGCGCGCTCGAAGGCGGCCACGTGCCGCTTGGCCTCGCGCTCGCCGACGATGATCCCGCGGACGTCGGCCAACACGAACACCCGCTCATCGCCCGCCACGCTGCGGCTGCGGCCGTGGAATGCATAGATGCCCTCCGGGCTCTCCAGCCGCTCCAGCGCGAAGCCGGCCAGCCGCCCCAGGTCGATGCGGGCGGCGGTCTCCGGGTGCAGGCCGTGCAAATCCTTGCGCTCGCGCAGGCCGGCGGGCGCGGCGACATAGCTCCGATGCACCAGCGGCGCCCCCGGGCGCGCTACCGTGACCGTGATGCGCTCGGCCGCCGGCGCGGGCGGCAGTCGGTCAAGGTCGCAAGAGGCGAACACCTCGAGCGCGTGTACAGCCGCTGGTTCACTTGTGGTGACTTGGCTTAGCAGTTCGATGTTGCCGCCGGTGCAGCCGTAGACCACGCGGCCGTCGGCAAGCTGTAAGCGCTGTACCACCATGCCGCCGTGCACCAGCGCGGATCGGCTTACGGGCGTGCTCGGTCGATACAAGCGGTAAAGCAATGCGCTTAGCGCAGCAGCGCGGCGCTGGTCGTCGGGATGGTCGAGCCAGCCGCTGACGCGCTCGAACAGCGCGCGCGGCGCATCGGCGAGCTGCTGCAACATCGCCTCCGACAGGCCGGCCGGCGCGGCCGCCAGCCAGCGCTCCAGCTCCTGGAGCGGCTGCGCCATTTGCTGCGCCAACGCCGGCTCTTCGAAGATCACGTAGCGAGCTTCGAGGGCGGCGTCGGCCAGGGCGTCCGGCACTAGCTCACGCAGGCGCGCGATGCGCGCCAGGGCCTTGGCCAGCTTGCCGTCCTGACGCAGTGAAATGCCGGCGCGGGCCAGGGACATCACCCGGCGCACGACGCCGAGCACTAGTCGATGGCGCAACTCGGGGGCGCGTTGCGCGGCGAACAACCGCAAGACCGCGCGCTCCAACGCATCGCTCGGGCGCAGGCTGCTGACGCCGTAGTGGCGCAGGGCGGTGCGCAGCTGTGCCAGAAAGCCTTCACTCAGCCCGGCACCGGCGGCTTGCATACGGCGCACGTAGGCCCGCAGCCGCGCGCTGTTCGACGGCCGGTGAGCGCCCGTCACTGATGGGCGCGGGGTGCGACTGAACAGTTGCTCGAGGTCCGCGAACAGAACCAGCTCGTGGCGAATCTCGGCGAGTTCATCGCCGACGGCGGGAGCGAGGCGCTCAGGCAGCGGCGCGGCCAGTAGCGCGCTGAGCAACTCGCCGCGCTCGGGGTCGGCGTCATAGCCCAGCAGCACGCGCCGGATCTCGTCGCGTTGGGCGGCGATGGCGGCCCGCCGCGCCGCCGGCTCGGCCTGCGCCAAGGCCGCGAAGCTCGGCGGCCCCGGGCACTGTCCGCCGCCCCGCACACCGAACAGCGCCAGCGGATCGGGCTGTTCCGGAAAACACTGGCGTTGTCCCGGCTTCAGCGCGGGGATAGCGGACGCCGGATCGATGATGAGCAGCACATCGCCGGCGGCCACCTGCTGGCCCGGGCGCACGCAGATTTCGTTCACCACCCCGGCCACCGGCGCCTGGAAGCCGATTTCCAACTTCATCGCTTCGAGCAACCCCAGCAGTTGACCGGCGGCCACGCGCTCACCCGGGCGCACGTGTACGGCGATGACCAGTGCGGGCGTGCCGGCGCACACCTGCCCCGCGCTCTGCCGGCCGAAGCGATGTGGCCGGCCCTCCACCTCTAGGCGCAAGTGCGTCTCCGTCAGATCGTACAGCACCCGCAGCGTGCGCTCACCGAGCTGCAGCCGAGCCGCATGCGGGCTTTCCTCGCGCAACGTCGCGGTCACCACCCGGCCCTCGAGATGCACGCGGTAACGCCACGCCCCGAGCGCGAACACTTGCAGCCGATACGGTTCACCGGCACAGCTGAGGTCGATCTGCTGGCCGACGGAGGGCGGCACTCGCGCCGGCAGGACATTGGTCGTGTCGGCGTAGAAATTCAGCCGCGCCACGCGACGGGCTTCCTGGTAGAGCAGCACGGCCGCCGCCACCAGCGCTTCGACGGCAAAGGCGGGGGCTGGTCGGTCCGCGGTCCAGCGATCGAGCCAGCCGGTATCGAACGCGGCCGCACGATAGGCGGGGGCGGCGAGCACGTCGAGCAGGTAGCCCTTGTTGGTGGCCCCGCCGGCGATGACCAGCTCGAAGTCGCTCAGCGCGCAACTGAGCCGAGCCAGCGCCTGGTCGCGGGCGGCGCCGGTGGCGATGACTTTGGCCACCAGCGAATCGAAGTCGGGCGGAACTACGCTGCCGGCAACCACGCCGCTGTCGACCCGGATGTTCGCCCCCAGCGGCGGATCACAGCGCACCACCCGCCCGGGCGCAGGCAAGAAGCCGGCGTCGGGGTCCTCGGCGCACACCCGCGCCTCGATGGCGACGCCGCGGCTGGCGCCGGTAGTGGCCGGCAGCGGCTCGCCGCGGGCGATACGGATTTGCAGCTGCACCAAGTCGAGGCCGGTGATCGCCTCGGTAATGCCATGTTCCACCTGCAAGCGGGGGTTCATTTCGAGGAAGAAGAATTGCGGCGGCGTGACCAGGAACTCGACCGTACCGACCCCGCAGTAACCCGCCGCGGCAGCGAGCGCGATGGCCGCTTGCTCCAATGCCTGCAACATCGCCGGCGCCAGCCCGGGCGGCGGGGCTTCCTCGATCACCTTTTGGTGGCGGCGCTGCACCGAGCAATCGCGGCACCCCAGCGCAATCACCCGGCTGCAGGCGTCGCCGGCGATCTGCACTTCGACATGACGGCCGTTGGTAAGGCAGCGTTCCAGGAACACGCGGCCGTCGCCAAATGCGGCCGCGGCCTCGGCTGCCGCTGCACGCAGCGCTGCCGGCAAGTCGGCGGCAGCGCCGGCAACGCGAATGCCGCGGCCACCGCCGCCGGCGGCGGCTTTGATCATCACCGGATAACCGAGCGTGCCGGCGTGCCGCAGCGCCGCCGCGTGGTCAGCCACTACCTCACCGCTCCACGCGATGACCGGCACGCCAAGGCTTTGGGCCAGCTCTTTGGCTGCGACCTTATCGCCGAGCCGGCGCATGACCGCCGCGGCGGGCCCGAGAAAACGCAGCCCGGCGCTCGCAACCCGTTCGGCGAAATCCGGGTCTTCAGCGACGAAGCCCCAACCCGGCCACACCGCATCCGCACCGCCGGCGCGCAACCCCTCGAGCAGCACCTGGTGATCCAAGTAGGCCGCCGCCGCATTGGCGCGCATGGGCAGCGCCACCGCCACATCCGCGTGGCGGACGAATGGAGCGTCGCGATCGGCAGCGGTATACAGCACCAGCGCCCGCAACTCGCCGCCCTCCAGCGCCCGCAGCGCTTTCACCGCCCGCAGGCAGCGCATCGCCGCCTCGCCGCGGTTGACGATGCCCAGGCAGCGTATCGGCCGGGTGGCGGTCATACTGGCGACGACAGCTCGCACCTCGCCGCCCGAAGATCAACCGGAAGATGCGATGCGCGCGGGGAACCAACCGGCCAGCAGTGCGTCACCGGTTACCAACAGGCACCCTCCCGCCCCTATACCCACGGTGATGTGAATCTAGCATTTGGTGACTAGCGCGAGGCGCACAAAGCCCGGTCCCTCAGACGGTACTGCGAGTACTCGAGGTTCTGGCCAAGCAGAGGTCGACTCGAGTTCGCCAACTGCGGCACCCCGGAGCGGCGCGAGTATGGAGAGCACTCCTAGAGGCATCTCCACACTCAATGTCGGCGTGACGCCAAAGCTCGCTGGCCGAGCTAAGCGGTGGCGGCCGTGGCGGCGGCTTCGGCCTTCTTCTTGGTGAACTTGGCGGTGTAGTGGTCTTGGCACAAACCGCGCCGGCTGATCGGCTTGCGGCAGTTCTCCTCGTGGCAGGTCTTGTAGCGCGGCTTGCCGAGCTTGCCTTTGCGCCACTGCGCGTAGTGCCGCGAGCAGTAACCCTTGCCTTTGACGTCCTTGCCGCAGTTGGCGGCTTTGCAGCTCCCTTTGGTTCCCATGTGTTTCCTTTCAGCTCCAGAATTCTGGGCGGGCCTGACGGCCCATGAGATCGCCCACCACTTGGCGGGCGGGTTTGTTGTCATGCAGCAGTTGGCGCACTTGCTCGGCGATCGGCATTTCCACTCCGGCTCGGCGGGCCAGCTCGCACACCGTGCTGCTGTTCTTCACCCCCTCAGCCACCATCTTCATTGCGGCCAGAATATCGGCCAAACGTTCACCACGCCCCAGGCGCAGGCCGACGGTGCGATTGCGGCTCAGGTCGCCGGTGCAGGTCAGTACCAGATCTCCGACTCCGGATAGCCCCGACACCGTGCGCGGATCACCGCCGAGCTTTTGCACCAAGCGGGCGATCTCGGCCACTCCGCGTGTGATCAGGGCGGCGCGGGTGCTGCTGCCGAAGCCGAGGCCGTCGCTGACGCCGGCGGCGATGGCAATGACGTTCTTAACCGTGCCGCCGATCTCGACGCCGATCAGATCCGTGCTGGCGTAAACCCGGAAGGTCGGCCCGAGGAAGATCTGCTGCAGCCGCTCGGCCACGGCCATGTCAGCGGCGGCGACGGTGACCGCCGTCGGCATGCCCGCCGCCACTTCCCGCGCAAAGCTCGGGCCGGAGAGCGAGGCGACTTGCCCGGCACGCTGCCAGCCCGCAAGTTCGACCAGGACTTCGGACATCCGCTTGAGCGTCCGCTCCTCCACCCCTTTGGACGCACTCACCAGCAGGGTGTCGGGGCCGAGAAACGGCACCGCCGCCGCCATCACCTCGCGCATCGCGTGCGACGGGCACACCGCCAGCACCACCGCGGCACCCGCCACCGCCTCGGACATCGCGGTGGTGGTGCGCAATTCCTCGGGCAGTTGGAAACCCGCCAGATAGACGCTGTTCTCCCGCTGCTCAGCTGTGATCCGCTCCACCTGCGGGTTATGGAACCAGAGTGTGACCTCGTGCTCCAACTCGGCGAGCAGCTTGGCCAACGCCGTGCCCCAGCTGCCGCCGCCAATGACCGCGATGCGCATACGGTGCGCGAATAAAGGATTTGGCGCGCTGGCGCAAGGCATCGGAGACCAGACCTCCCCCACGTGAAGCGCTGGGTGCGCGACAAATCTGTGGGTAACGTGCAGCCGACCGGGCAAATCCTCACCAGTCTGACAGTGCTGCGTACTGTCAGGCCGAGGCCCATGGCCGAAAGGGACGCAATTTGTCATCTTCCAGGCGCGGCGCCACTTCTTCAGCTGCTTCTCCCGCACGATTGCGGTCTCGGCACAGCCGTGCGCTTCGTAGTAGACCAGCTTGTCAACGCCGTACCTGGCCGAAAAACCCTCCACTACCTTGCTCTTATGCTGCCACACCCGCGTTGCCAGCTGTGCGGTCACCCCAATGTACAGCGTGCCGTTCCGTTTGCTGGCCAGGATGTAAACGCAGAACTGCTTGTCCATAGCGCCAAACGCCAAACTGGGTTCCCGCTTTCGCGGGAATGACGGCCATAACACCGAACCACGTTACCCACAAATTTGTCGCGCACCCCTATGATGCTGGCGTCAGATGTGAAGCGTTTCGAGCGCGTCGTAGAGCGCGCGCCACTTGCCATACCCTTCGGCGAAGTGGGCGGCCCGGGTGGGCTCGGGTGTCTCATCGCGGTGGTGGATCATCGCCGCGGCGGCGCTGCGCAGGTCGGGATAGAGGCCGAGACCGACGGCGCTGAGAATGGCGCAGCCGAGGCCGGCGCTCTCCGGCTCGGTGGCCACACGTACGGGCAGGCCGGTGATATCGCAAATCAACCTGACCAGCGCGCGGCTGCGCGTCATACCGCCGCTCAAGAATAGGGCGCGCGGGGCGGTGCCGGTGACGGCGCGGATTTGCTCGAGGTTGCCGCGGATGGCGTAGCCGATGCTCTCCAAAAAGGCGCGCACCAAAGCCTGCCGGTCCGGCCGCAGATGCATCGCCGGGAAGGGGAACAGCAGCCCGCCGGGTTTGGTGGGCTGCATCTTGGTCAGGTTGAACACCGTCGGTCCGACAAACGCCATCGCCTCGATCGCCGGCGCTGTCGCCGCCCATTGTTCAGCCAGGGCGTAGCGCTCGGCGCGTGGCTGATCCGCCGCCACCAGATCGAGCAGCCACTGATACGCGTCACCGGTATCGCCGGCGTTGCTCTCCAATACCCAGCGCTCGGGAACCACATGGCAGCCGGCCCAGAGGTTCGCCGCCGGATCGAACTGCGGCGCGGCCACCACCGTCACCACCGGCGTGGTCGTGCCCAGCGTAGCCGCGGTGTCGCCGGGCTCGATGGCGCCGGCACCGAGCAGCGAGCACTGGGTGTCGGCGCCACCGACCACCACCGGCGTGCCCGCGCGCAAACCGCACTGTGCGGCGGCCGCTTCGGTCAGCGCACCAACAGGCGTGCCCGACTGTACCACCGGCGCTAAGATGTCTGCCGGTATCGCAAGACCATCGAGCACCTCCGCCGACCAGCGGCGCTCGCACATATCGAACAGCATCGACTCGGTGGCATTGGAGGGCTCAGCTACCAGTGTTCCGCCCAAACGATAAGTGAGCCAGTCGCTGATCATTAAGACGTGAGCGACGCGGCGCGGGTCGTGCTTGCGAAACCACAGGTAGCGGGCGACGGCAAAGATAAACGGGGCGGAGTGACCGGTGATCTGATACAGCCGTTCGGCCCCGAGCGTGCTCAGTACCTCGAAGCCCTCGGCGAACCCGCGGGCGTCGAGGTTGGGTCCGGCATAAATCTCGCGGCCGCCGTCGTCGAGAAACACACAGCCTTCACGCTGACTGGTGGTGGCGACGCCCGCCACCTCGCCCGGGTCGATCCGCGCCGCCGCCAGCGCCGCGCGCACACAGCGGCACATCGCCGCCCAGAAGCTCTCCGGCTCGAAGGCGAAGCCCTTCACAAAAGGAATCGCGGCGTCAGGCAGGATGGTGTAGGACCACGGCTCGCGATGCGAACCGAGTACGCGGCCGTGTACGTCGAAGACCGTGCACTTGCCGCCGCCGGTACCGGCGTCGAGTGCTACCAGCACCGCCATGCGAGAGTCACCGATTTCATCGCGAAATCAAGCTGAACCACCGAGGCATAGAGGAAACCCGCAATCGGCCGGCACCGCCGGCTGCTACGGCGTTCATTCCTGCTCATTCCGCAATCCGAAATGGAAAGGGCGGGCTCAGCCCAGCACCTCGGGGTTGGCGATGTGCTGCGGGCGCTCGCCGCGCAGCCAGCGCTCGATGCCGGCGACGATCATCTCGGTTTGATGGCGCACGACGTCGCGGGTCGCCCCGCCGAGATGCGGCGTCACCAAACAGTTGGGCAGCTGCACAAAGCGATTGTCCGGTTGCACCGGCTCGTCGCGAAAGACGTCGATGGCCACGCCGCCCAAGCGGCCGCTGCTGGCAGCCTCGTACAGCGCGTCATCATCGACGATCGCGGCGCGCGCCAGATTGAGGAAGAGCGCGCCGGGCTTCATCCGTTCGATGCGGGCGCGGCTGATCAACCCGACGGTCTCGGGCACTTCGGGACAATGAATGGTGACGATGTCGGCTTGCGCCATCAGATCGTCCAGCTCCACCGGGGTGACGCCAAGTGCGCGCATGCGCTCGGGCGCGAGGTAGGGATCGTAAGCCAGCAGCGTGGTGCCGAAACCCTGCAAGCGGCGGGCAACCGCGCGGCCGATGGCGCCGAAGCCGACGATGCCAGCAGTGACACCGCCTAACTCGAAGCCGCCGTAGCGGCCGTAGACGCTGAGGTAGTCTTTGGTGCTGGCAAAGTGCATCTGTCCGGTCTTGAGCAGCAGGTTCACGGTGTAGAGATGACGCGCCAGGCACAACATGTTGGCGACGGTGAGATCCGCCACCGCATCGGCGTTGCGGCCGGGGGCAAACAGCACCGGGATCTTCTTGGCCGTGGCGCGCACGAGGCCGACATTGAGCGGGTCGCCGCGGCAGCTGCCGATCAACTTCAGCTCGCAGGTGTCGAGCACTTCCTCGTGAACCAGATCGGCCTCGACGATGAGCACGTCGGCCTGGTGGCGGCGGATGACGGCGGCGAATTCGCTACCGTCGAAGTAGATGTGCTGGTTGGCGCGCCAGTCCTCGTGCACGACCTCCATCAGCCGGCGCAGGCGCGCCAGCCCGTCGGGGTGAAACGAGGCGGTAATCAACGCTTTCACGGGCCTCCGATCTCAGTCGCGCGCCGTCACCAGACGCTTGACTAGATTGATGACGTGGCTGCGCACGCGCCGGCGCCACTCGGGGGCGCGCACGCTGCCGCCGAGCAGGCTGACGTACTGGCGGCTGTCGAGCAGGAACACCAGCAGCACGCTGTGGATGGTGAGCATGAACAGTTGCGAGTCGGCATCCTTCAACTTGCGGCCGCTCAACTCGGTGATCCAGCCGGCAAACACCTTCCAGGCCGGCAGCAAGATGTCGCGCTCGATCTCCACCTCCGCGGCGTCGTTCTCCAACAGCCGGCGCACCATCAGCTTGGGAACGTTGGGGTTGTCGGCAAAGAAATCGAACAGGCCGCCCATGATGGTTTCGACCACCGGGCGGCCGCCGCGGGCCGCATCCGGCCGCACCGGAATCGAGGTCCGCAGCAGCTCGACGATGCGGTCGTAGATGTTCTGGAAGACGGCGAAGTAGAGCGTCTCCTTCGACTCCCAGTGGTAGTGCAGGCTGGAGATATTCACGCCCGCTTGTGCGGCAATCTCACGGGTGGAGGCACCGTCGAAGCCTTTGGCCGCAAACACCGCCTCGGCCGCCGCCAGGATGCGGGCCTTGGTGGAGTACGGTGCCTCGCGGGCTTTCTGGAGCGCGGTTCGGACCACCAGCTACCTCATGCAATCCGGTGATTAGAGCAGTTGACCCAGAAGGCTTTTACGAAATCCCTTCGCTCGCTGTCAAGCCAAACCCGCGGCCGCAAATCCGGCTGACAAGCGGGCGGCAATGCTGCTATGTGAAGGCCGTGCCCGTAGTGCAGAGTTGGGGGCAGGCGGACGCGGCGGCGTCCGGCAGACTCGACCAAGGAGGGAAGGTGGATGTCCAGCCGATCACTGCTGTGGCTTGTGGCGATGGTGGCGCTGCCCGGCGCGGTGCGGGCCGGCACTTGGAGCGATCTCGGCCCCGAACTGGGCGGGCGTCTCGACGCTATCGTTGCCGACCCCGACAACGCGAACGTGCTCCTGGTGGCCTCACCGGGAGGCGGGGTGTGGCGCACGCAACCGGGCGGCGGCGCCTGGCAACCGGCCAGTGCCGGCTTGGCCGATTACAGCGTGTTTCACCTCGAATGGGACCGGGTGCGCGCTCGCCGCTTGCTGGCCCTCACCTGGAGTGATCTGTACGCCAGCTCAGACCTGGGCGACAACTGGAGCAACCTGACCCACTTCGGCGGGATACCGGCACCGTTGATGCCGTTTGATCACGGTGCCGACCCGAAGCCGTTCGCGCAACTGCGCTTCTCCGCCAGCGAGAGCACGATCCTATGGGGCCGGCCGTGCTCCGGCCTCTACTACTCCTACGACGGCGAGACCTTCATTCAGCACTGGCCGTTCCCCGGTGGCTGGTCCAATCCCGACAACTGCCTGCAAGCGATCGCCGCGGACGATGCCACCGGCCGTGTCTACTTCAGCACCATGGGCCTCGGCTTGACCGAGGCGGCACACGTTTACGCCAGCACCTGCCCCTGGACCGCAACGACGCCGTGTCTGACCTGGGCACCGGCGAACACCAACTTGCCCACGGGCATTACCGTACCGAGCTTGACATGGACCGGCGTCGCCAACCGTCTCGCAGCAGCGATGGCACCCAGCCGCGGCTCGGCAAGTACCGGCCTGTTTGTCACAGCGGACGGTAACTCGTGGGCGGCGACCACCGCGGTGCCCGATCCGAGTTGGGACCCGCGCCCGCTGGTGTACGCCGGGGCGAATCAGCTCTTCTTGGGCACCGTCGTCGCCTATCAGACAACCGATCTCGGCAACAGCTGGAGCGAGCTACATCTGCTCAACGCCCATCCCGATACCCGGGCAATCACGCCGCAGACGTACGAAGGCGGCGGGCGCGGGTTTGTCTGGACTACCACCGACGGCGCGATGACCGGCGCCTACGCCAACATCACACGCTGGGACTGGACCCCCGGTACAGCGGCTACCGGCGCGGTGGCGATCAGCTACCAAGGGTTGCGGGTGTGGCAGCCGTACTACATCGCGGTCACCGGAGGGCAGTCGCCGCCGCGGGTGTTTCTCGGTTCGCACGATAACGCGGGGCTGTGCTCGGACGATCTCGGAGCGAGCTGGACCACTAACGGGACGCCCTCGTCGTTGGGCTGCGGCGACTACGCCTCGCTCGTGTTTGCACCCTCGAATCCCGACCGTGCCTATGCGCGGACCTGCAGCCCTGGCTTTGCCCGCAGCAATAACGCCAGCTCAGCGGCCGCGTGCGCCGGGGTGAGTTGGACCGAGGTGGCGCCGGCCGGCGGGCCCTATCCGCCGGCGCTGTGGACCCGCGGCATGACCGCGGTGCATCCCCGCGACCCGGACCGGGTTTACTTCGCGCGTGCGCGCGATGTGGCAACCAGCGCCGACGCCGGTGATACGCTGACCATCTCCGCCCCCTTCCCCGGCGATGGCGCCGAGCCCATCACCCTGTACGTGGACACAGCGGGTTACATCTACGCCGGCACCATCGACCAGGGCGCGTTCGTCTCCACCGACAACGGTGCTTCGTGGCTACCGTGGGGGCTCAACTCGCCGGCGCCGCGGGCAGTAATGAGGATTGCGTACTCCGCGGCGGCCGGCGGCACGTTCTTCATGGCCACCACCGACGGGCTCTACCGGCGCTTGCCCGGCGGCACCTGGGAGCGCATGGCGTTTCCTGGGGTGGGCTACAGCGCGAGCGACCTGGAGGTCGATCCGGACTGCCCGCACCGCATCTACCTGGCGCTCGGTTTCGTCGCCACCCTCGGCGTACACCGCGGCGGCCTAGCGATGAGCAACGACAACGGCACCACCTGGACGTCGCTCTCTGCCGGGCTCAGTATTCACCAGGCGCCGATCGCCGATATCCAGCTCGGTCCGGCTAACTCACGCTATCTCTACGCGGCGGTGTATGGCCAAGGCGGCTGGCGCTACGACCACGAGAGCGCGCCCGAGTGCCCGCCGCTGATCGATACGCCGACACCGTCGCCGACTCCCACCGCCAGCGCCACGCCGACGCTGCCGCCCAGCGCCACCGCTTCGCTCACCCCAACCGATTCGCCATCGCCCACCGCGAGCGAAACCGCGACCCCAGCCCCCGCGACCTCCACCTCGTCACCTTCGTCGACACCGACCTTCGCCACCACCTCAACTCCGACCAAGACCCACACGGCCACCGCGACCCCTACGGTCACCGCCACCGTGGCCGACACCGCCAGCCCGGCGCCCACTCCGACTGACACCCAAGAGCCGACGCCGACCGCAACCGAGTTGCCGGCGGCGACGCCGACGGATACGGCATTGGCCGCGCCGACCGCAACCGCTACACCGCTTGTGACTGGCACCAACACGCCGACCGCAACCGCGCTGCCGCCTTGTACCGGCGACTGCGGCGGCAACGGCGAGGTTACGGTCGAGGAACTGGTGAAGGGCGTGAATATCGCGCTCGGCTACGCCGCGCTAGCCGATTGCCCAATGTTCGACCGCAACGACGACGGCGAAGTAACCGTCGAGGAGCTGGTGGCAGGGGTGAACAACGCCTTGGAGGGTTGCAGCGGCTAAGGCGAGCGCCGGCGCTCTGGCGGGCGACTTCACGGGGGGGCTCAAAACATCGCTTCGGCTCCCAGTGTGAGGACGTGGTCGGCGCGCGCACCGTCATCATTGAGTGGCAACAGCACGTTGAAGAACCATACCCAAGGCAATCCGGCGCCACGCTCTGGTATGTCCCGGAGGACGGGAACGCCGCCAAACGTCTTGCGCCACGGTGGTGCGATCTTGAGACCGGTCGAGAATTGCAGCACGTCGGCTCGCTCGACCTGCACGAACACCGGCCGCGCGAACGGATCGGAGCGCGCGATGTCGCTGCGGCCGAGGAAATCATTGTTCAGCGTCAGCCAGTCCAGGATACCGAGGTCCGCCCCGATCGAGTAGCGCACTTGGCTGCGATCGAACTTGTCGGCATCGCCGAGAAAGCCGAGGTTCAGGTGCGGCTCGATGCGGTTTGCAAACGTGCGCGAGACGTAAAGGGCGGCGCCCACGAGCGTGTCGCCGGTGCCGTGGAAGTTCTCCCGCTCGCCCGTCGGCAACGAGACGGTCAAGCCACCGGCGAGATCGGCGAGGCCGAAGCGGCCCAGCCGGTGCTTCAAACGCAGCAGCACGTCGCCAACGCCGGCGTCGGTCTCGGTTGCGCTGGCGCTGAACTGAAAGGGGAAGTGTTGGGGTGGGTCGAACGAGGTGAGCGTCGTCGCTGCGCGTACGAACGTCCGCACTAGCGGCACGGTGACGCTCAGATCGAAGTCGGGGGTGAGGCCGTAGGTGGCAGACAGCGTCAGGATCTGCGCCTCGAGATCCACTCGCGCCAGTGCCTGCAGCGGTTCGCAGGCCGTGGCGAGGCAAATCGCTACGTAGTGCAGACCGCTCTCTGGATCGTTGCTGATCAGTTCGTCCAGATCGCGACCGTTGATTGAATCGTAGCGAAGCAGGGCGTAGTTCGTCGCCAGGCTGAGCTTCCCGCTACCAACGGTTTGCTCCCGCTCGCTGAACACCGGGCCGAGCGGCGTGTCGGCGCGCTGGAAAGAATCGCTCGCCGGATCGAAGCGGTAGGCATAGGCTGCGGACGTGCCGGTGACCGGAAACGAGGCCGCCACGGTGCGAGCGAACATGCCGGCGAACCCTTCGCCGTCTTCGCGCAACCCCCCCGGGGAACGTACTGACCAGCGCCTCTTCGAGCGTTCGCGCCGCGCTGCGATGCCAAGCGACGACACCCGCCAGCAGCATCACCGCCAAGCTCCCTACCAGCCTCCAGCCTCTAGCCCCGAGCCCCCGCCTCAGCGCTCCGGTACGATTTGCCATCCCATCGCCCCCTTGGCGAACAGCTTGGTGACACGCGCCACAAGTTGCTGAGACTCACCCGATGTGTGATCAACGAAGTGATCGACCCGGCTAAAGGAGACCGCGGCCTGGTCACCGATGAGTGCAATCTGGAGGTCGGTGAACTCCACCCGCAGGTCGTCGGCGTTGTCGAAGTAGCGGCGCAGAGAGGCGCCCTGCGCGGGCGTGAATTGGGTGTAGTAACGCGCCAGCGCATCCACATCCTCGCGTTCGAAAGCTTGGCGATAGCCTTCCAGGACCGCGTGCAGGTCGGCCTCAAGGGCGGCGCCGTCGGCAGCATGGCTCATGGCCGGGAGGAGCAAACCCATTAGGCGTTCCCCGAGCGAGACCTCGGGCGCACGGGTTGCCGGCGTGGGAGATGGTACATCCGGTTCGGTAACGGGGCGTTCGGCGTCGAACAGCAGCTTGCGCGCTGCCAGGTCGGTCGTGCGGTGTTGCTGCAGGCGCGCCAACTCGGCGCGGCTCAGCTCGATGTGCAGTTGTTCGAGCAGGTCGATGACGATCTGATTGCTCAGGGCAGAGAATTGCTCCAGCGGGCCGTCAATCTGGGCGGCGGCGAGCGCTTGCAACGGATTGGTGCGTTTCACGTGAGCGGTGATGCTGATCGCGTTATTGTGCACCCAGTACGTGCCGCTGACCAGCGTGGCGATGTCGGCCCGCTGCGAAGCTTCGATCGGATCGGCCGCACCGCGAGCGAGGAAGCGCACCATGCGCTCGTCGTACACATCGAACTGGGGCAGCTGGTGGAAGGTCGTCGCCAGTTGCTCGCCGAGGGCTTGCTGCATCCAGTCGTGCTGCGGGTCGGGGCGCAGATTCTCGAAGTGCATGATGGCGATGCGCTGGCGCCGCGCCGCCGGGGCCGCCACGACCATGGGCGTCGGCACGGGCGGCGGTGTGACCGCTGCGAATCGTTCGGGGTGCGCGGCGAGCGCGAGGTCTGCTCCGACAATCGCGAGATAGGGCGTCTGCTGTTGCCCGGTGAGTTGCGGCACGGCCCGCGCGGCGTAGCTGGCCAGCCCCAGCACTCGGACCAGTCCATCTCCATCTGCGGCTGCTCCCTGCACCCCGTCGAGCAGTGCTTGGGTGAACGCGCCATGGCCGGCCATTTCGCGCGATTGCTCGCCCGCCTTTGCCGCGGCCAGGACGTAGAGCCCGTCGGCAGGGGGTAGCCGGGCGGCGAGATCCTGACCCAGACGGGCGTCCTGCGCGCCGCCCGCCATACCACCGGCATGACAGGTGTCGACGATGACGACCAGCCGCCTGAGATTGCGGTGGAGCATCCGCAACTGGCGGTTGAACTCATCCATGTCGAGCCCTTCAATCTGCGGTTTTGCCTCCGACGCGGCGGCCGGCAGGAAGTAGTAAGCGCCGAGGGTTTCGTCGTGAACCCCGTGACCGGCGAGGTAGATCACGCCCACGTCGATCGGCGCGGCGCTGCCGAGGAATTCATCGAGGGCGCGTAGAATCGCACCGCGAGTCACCTCGTCGTCAACGAGGACGGCCGTCTTCACCTCACGATACAGCGGGCCATCTCGCTGGCGGGCAAAAGCCGCGGCGACCGCGCGTGCATCTGCCGCCGCAAAGCGGAGGCTCAGTCCAGCCTCGCGGTAACGACTGACGCCAATCGCCAAGACCCACAGTGTGGGCCGGCGGGGCGCTGCGCCATCCGCTGCCACGGGCGTTGGCCGGCGCGCGGCGGACCGTGTGCCCCCGTGCATCGCCCAGTGGCCGGCGATGACCAGTATGCCCACAGCCGCCGCGGCAGCGACGACTGCCGCATGCCTTCCAACCCTGACGTGCTTGCGTTTCGGCCTCACGCGCCCCGCGACCTCCTGACGGGCAGCACCCGCGCAGCGGGCATTACCCCAGCCGGCTCCGACTGTGCAACCGGCCGGCTCGACCCTATGCAGCAAAATCGAGATTTCTATGCGCTCCTCTTTGCAGAGAGAAGAGGAAGGAAAGTGCCGAATTACTGCGAGCCTGCGCGCAGCATCCTATGAAGCCTTCCCAGAACGAACCACAGAGTCGCCGAGAACACAGAGGTCCGACACCGAGGATGGGACTTCAACGGCGACCGGCAGGTCTGACATCCTTGCCCTCGGTGCTCTCTGTGCACTCTACTGGTGAGAGCTTTTTCGGACGATGGGCTCCTTGATCCCGGCGCGATGTAGCAAAATGCAATCTCCGATGCTCATAGCTAGTCAGGATGACCGTCATGCGCCCGCAGGCTCGCCAATGCCTGCCGTTGACATACCTGGAGCCCGTGCGCTACGCCGGCACTGCGTCACCCGTTGGGTGGATGCACCACCGGCCATTCTTCCGGCGAGGGATGACTTGGCAATCGTCTCGGCACCGATTTGCGATGCAGAAGGCAAGCGCCTGGTGGCGCAATGCCTCGCCGCTGACCCGGCGGCGCGGGTACGTTTTCAAGCCCAGTTCGCTGAGCTCATTTATCGGTTCGCTGCCCACGCCGGCGCCTCGGAGCGCAGCGAGCCGGGTGATTTCTACCTCTACCTGTTCGAGGACGGTCGGCTCTACCGCCGGCTGCGCTCGTACGAAGGTCGGGCGGGTCTCGGCCCGTTCTTGCGCGGTTTCATCCTGCCCGACCTGTTCAAGCAGTTTCAAGAGATGAACCGCAAACGGGCACTCGACACGGTGTCATTGGATTCCGACTGCGTACGCGAGCCGGCGATGGTGCCGTGGGCCGCCGAACCGGCGGACGCCGCCGGTCACAACGACGCAGCGCGGAGTGGCGCGGATCTCTTGTTCGATCTCAGCCCAGAGAAGCGGCTGCTGGTGAAGCTGCTCTACGTCGAGGACTTCGAGTTGGAGCCGGGCGACATCCAACTGCTGGCTCGGCAAAGCCGGCGCTCGGTGCGCGAGGTGGTGGAGCGGATCGAGCGTGCCCGCGAGTCGGTGCGGGCGCGGGAGATAGCGCGCCGCGAGAGGATGGATGAGGCGGAATCGGCGGCACAATGGGTTCTACGCTACGAGCGCGACCTGCGTGGCATGACCAACGAGCTGGGCAATGTGCCGCCGCAGTCAACCCGCGCGGCGCGGTTGCGCGAGCAGCAGGCGGAGTTGGAGCGCAAGCGCGGCTGGCGGCAGCAGCAGCGGGAGCGGGCGTTAGCGGAAAGCCGGCGCGCGATGGTGACGCTGCGCTATCGCGAGATCGCAGAAATCCTCGGCGTCCCCGTCGGCAGTGTCAGCGCCCAGGTCACACGCGTGCGCCAGGAGTTACTCCGACTCGCGGCCCAACAGGCGAGCAGCCAAGCGGCTTCTCCCTCGCCCATCGGGAGAGGGTCGGAATAAGGGCCGAAGATGTCACGCACTGAGTGTCCCCCCGCCTCCACCCTCTCTGCTTGGCTCGACGACGAGCTGAGCCGCAGCGAGGCACAGGCCGTGCGCAGTCACGCGGAAGAATGTCCCGCTTGTCGCGAGCAGACAGCGAGCTGGCTGCAGGCTTTGCGTTCCCTTGCTCCACACCTGAGCGCGGACAGGGTGCGGGAGAGGGGCGCCGACTGTCCCGATGATGAGACGCTCGTCACGTATGGTGAGGCGGCGCTGGGCGCCGTTGAAGCGGCGCGCATCGAGCAGCACCTCGGCGATTGCGCCGGCTGCGTCGGCGAAGTGCAGCGCTTGGTCCGCCTGCGCGTGGGGTTGGGGCAAGCAACGGCTGCTCCGATGGCAGCGCCGCCAGTGGTAACGGCACCGGTCCGCTCCCGGGTCGCAGACGTGCGCGCGTGGTTTGAGGCCAGCGTGCGGGCGCTCAGCCGTCCCTGGCCCGCAGTCGGGGCAATCGCTGCCAGCGCTGCGGTGGTGATCCTGGTTGTGCGGTTCGTGCCGTTTGGGGGTGACGAGATTCAATTTCGTGGAGTGTCCGGCCTGACGAAGGTGGAAGTCATTGCCGACGAAGTGATTGCTCGCGCCCGGCCGAGTGAGAACGAACCCGTCGTTGCCACCCTCGGCCGCGGTACGATGGCGACTCGCGTCGAGGAAATCGGCGACTGGACACGCATCGAGTTGGCCGACGGCCGTCGCATGTGGGTGCGGGCTGCGGCGCTATCGCGGCTACCGCAGGCGGTGCCATGATCGAGCCCCCAGCTTCCAGCCCCGGCTGTCGATGCAGCAAAGTTTCGATTTCGGTGATCTACGGCGGTGGAGGGTCGGGGCGAATGGAGCGGTGCTTTGTGGGGCTGAAACCGAGTGACCACCACGAAGAACACGAAGGCCACGAAGAACGGCTACAGAACAATGCGCTGAAGCCCGGCTGAAAATCTTGGCGTGGCGCGCAGATTTCCCTCCGTCATTCCCGCGAAGGCGGGAATCCATCCGGAGCCCCAACGCCCCTGGGTGCCCGCC
>JACQVA010000113.1 GCA_016210005.1 Deltaproteobacteria bacterium
ACGGCGTTGACAAGCTGGTCTACTACGAAGCGCACGGCTGCGCAGAGACCGCAATCGTGCGGGAGAAGCAGCTGAAGAAGTGGCGCCGCGCCTGGAAGATGACAAATTGCGTCCCTTTCGGCCATGGGCCTCGGCCTGACAGTACACGGTACTGTCAGACTGGTGAGGATTTGCCCGGTCGGCTGCACGTTACCCACAGATTTGTCGCACACCCCCGAAAGGTTGCGGCGGCGGACGCTTTCTTGATTTCCCGAAACGAACATGGTTTAGGGCGAAACCACCCTGCAACATCGGCAAGGAGACCCCCATGGCAATTAAGATCGGTATCAACGGTTTCGGGCGTATTGGGCGCAACGTCTTCCGCGCCTGCCTCGACGATCCGAACTTGGATTTCGTTGCGGTCAACGACATCACCAGCGCCAAGACGCTGGCTCATCTGCTTAAACACGACTCGGTGCATGGCCATTTGAGCCAGGAGGTCAAGGCCGAAGGCGACGGCCTCAGCGTCGGCAGCCGCCGCATTCGCGTGCTCACCGAGCGCGACCCCGGCAAGCTGCCGTGGAAGGCGCTCGGGGTGGACATCGTGCTGGAGTGCAGCGGGCTCTTCACCGACCGCGCCAAAGCTGCGGCCCATCTCGAAGCCGGGGCGAAGAAGGTGATCATCTCGGCCCCGGCGAAGGGCGCCGATCTCACCCTCTGTTTTGGCGTCAACCACACGGCGTACAAGAAGGAATCGCACCACGTGATTTCCAACGCCTCGTGCACCACCAACTGTCTGGCGCCGGTGGCCAAGGTGCTGCACGAGAATTTCGGAATCAAGCGCGGTCTGATGACCACCGTGCATGCGTACACCAACGATCAGCGTATCCTCGACCTGCCGCACGAGGACTTACGCCGCGCCCGGGCCGCGGCGCTGTCGATGATCCCCACCACCACCGGCGCCGCGCGCGCGGTCGGCGAGGTGCTGCCCGACCTCAAGGGCAAACTCGACGGCATGGCGGTGCGTGTGCCGACGCCCAACGTGTCGCTCGTCGATCTGGTCGCCGAACTGGACAAGAAGACCACCGAAGCGGAAATCAATGCCGCCATGAAGCAGGCCGCCGAGGGCTCGTTGAAGGGCGTGCTGATGTACTGCGAGGAGCCGCTGGTATCGTCCGACTTCAACGGCAACCCGCACTCCTCGATCTTCGATGCCCAGCTCACCAAGGTGATGGACGGCAACTTCGTCAAGGTGTTGTCGTGGTATGACAACGAGTGGGGCTTCTCCAAGCGCATGGGCGACGTCACCCGGCTCGTTGGAGCGGCGCTGTAGGCGGACAAGTGTGGTGCTTGCGACGGGGCGCCCGCTCCCGGCAGGGAGTGGGGCAGCGTGAGGGCGGCCGAACACCCTCTGCTCACCGCCTCTAGTCGTGGGGCGACCTATGCGGCGCATCGACCAGCTCGAACTGAACGGCAAGCGCACGTTCATCCGCGTTGATTTCAACGTGCCGCTGAAGGCCGGCGCCGTCACCGATGCCACGCGCATCGAGGCCGCGCTGCCGACCATCCGCTACGCCCGCGAACATGGGGCGCGGGTGATCCTGGCCTCCCATCTTGGCCGGCCGAAAGGAAAGCCGAATCCGGAGATGAGCTTGGCGCCGGCGGCACAAAGGCTGGCGGAGTTGCTTGGGACGGCGGTTCCGCTGGCGGCGGATTGCATCGGCCCTGCCCTCGAGGCCCAGGTGCACGCGCTGCCGCAAGGCGCCGTGCTGATGCTGGAGAACTTGCGCTTCCACGCCGAGGAAGAGAAGAACGATCCGGATTTCTCGCAGGCACTGGCGCGACTGGCCGAGGTTTACGTCAATGACGCCTTCGGCACTGCCCACCGCGCGCACGCGTCCACCGCCGGCATGGTGCACCTGGTACGGGAGCGGGCCGCGGGTTTCCTGCTGCAGAAGGAATGCGAGTATCTCGGAAAGGTGCTGGCTAATCCGGATCGTCCGCTGCTGGCAATCCTTGGCGGCGCCAAGGTGTCGGATAAGATCAAGGTTATCGGCAACCTGCTGGATAAGGTCGATACGCTGTTGCTCGGCGGCGGCATGGCTTACACCTTCTTGCGGGCGCAAGGGCTGGGCATCGGCAAGTCGCTGGTCGAAGCCGATCAGCTCGATCTGGCCAAAGAGCTGCTGGCCAAGGCCAAGGCCCGCGAAGTGCCGCTGCTGCTGCCGGTGGACCACGTCGTCGCCGATGAACCCAAGGCAGGCCGCGCAGCGCAGACGGTTAGAGAAATCCCGAACGACAAGATGGCACTCGACATCGGCCCCGACACGATCAAGCGGTTTCAGGCCGAGATCGGCCGCGCGCGTATGGTGGTGTGGAATGGGCCGCTGGGGGTGTTCGAGGTGCCCCCGTTCAACGCCGGGACGATGGCCATCGCCAACACGCTGGCCGATTCGACGGCCATCACCATCGTCGGCGGCGGCGACTCGGTTGCAGCCATCATGCAGTCCGGCCGGGCGGACAAGATCACCCACATCTCGACCGGCGGCGGCGCCTCGCTCGAGTTTCTCGAAGGCCAGACACTGCCGGGAATCGCCGCGCTGGAGGACTAGATGATTTCCCAAACCGCGCACTGCCCTCTGCCTACTGCTTGCTGAGCCGCGCCATGCATGCGACACGCCGCCCGCTACTGGCGGGCAATTGGAAGATGTACGGCACCCGCAGCGAAGCGCTGGCGCTGGTTGCGGGGCTGAAGGAAGTAGCCGCCGGTGTCACCGATCGTGAGATACTGGTGGCGCCGCCGTTCACCGCCTTGGCTCCGGTCGCCGCCGCGCTGCGAGGCAGCACGATCCGGCTCGCCGGACAGAACCTGCACTGGGAAGATAGCGGCGCGTTTACCGGCGAGGTGTCGGCGCCGATGCTGCGGGACAGCGGCTGCACCCATGTGATCATCGGTCACTCCGAGCGCCGGCAGTTCTTCGGCGAAACCGACGAAAGTGTGAACAAGAAGGTCATGGCGGCGTTGAAGCATGCGCTGACGCCGATCGTGTGCGTGGGCGAGTTGCTGGCTGAACGGGAAGCGGGGCAGACGGCAGGGGTAATCGAGCGGCAAGTGACCGGCGCGTTGAAGGGGCTCGGCGCGGATGCTATAGCCGCGCTGGTCATCGCCTACGAGCCGGTGTGGGCCATTGGTACGGGGAAGGTGGCGACGCCGGCGCAAGCGCAGGATGTGCACGCGGCGATTCGCGGTTGGTTGGGCGGTATCGGGGCGGCAGCAGCGCGGGCGCGAATCCTGTACGGCGGCAGCGTGAAGCCCGACAACATCGACGGCCTCATGTGCCAGGCTGATATTGACGGGGCATTGGTGGGTGGTGCCAGCTTGCAAGTCGACTCGTTCGCGCGCATCATCCGGTTCGCCACCTGAGGGAATGAGAACAACATGAGTATTGTCGTCACCATTATTCACGTCCTCGCCTGCATCTTCTTGGTGCTGGTGGTGCTGCTGCAGACGGGCAAAGGCGCCGACATGGGCGCGGTGTTTGGCGGCAGCAGCACCACGGTATTCGGCAGCAGCGGTGCCGGTAACTTTTTGAGCCGGCTGACGGTAGGTGTGGCCGTGGTCTTCATGTTGACCTCGCTCGGGCTGACGTACCTGTCGACGCAGCGGCTCAGTTCGAGCGTGTTGGACGCCGCCCCGCTGTCGGCCCCACCGCCGATCGAGCAGGGGGCGGGAGAGCCGGCGCCCGCGGCAGAAGGGGGCGAAGCCGCTCCGGAACCCGCGCCGAACCCCCAGCCGCAGGCAGCGGCAGAACCAGCCGCACCTGCCGCCGCACTTCCGGCCGAGGCCCCGGCGGCCAACTGAGGCCCGGTGACGACTAACCACCAAGCGTGCGAGGATGGCGGAACTGGCAGACGCGCTAGTTTGAGGGGCTAGTGGGGTAAAACCCGTGGGGGTTCAAGTCCCCCTCCTCGCACTTCTTCTTCCGGGACTTTAATATCTTGTGACGAAATGAAATGGCCCCCGGAGCCCCCTCCTCGCACCAAGGTGGCTAGAGGTGAGGCCTCCGCTTCCCGCGGCCGTTGACAGTCGCGATCGAAGCGCCGACAACGGCCGGCATGCGGTGTCTTCAGTGCCAGCACGAAAGCCCAGCGGGCGTCGAGTTCTGCTGCGACAGCGTCGAGCCCCGAACGCCGCCAGCTGACGGTGCTGTTCTGCGACCTGGACTTACACGGGCGTGCCTACACCAAGGGCTGCACCACCGTCGCAAGCCGTCCAGAGCCTCAAGGTGTCTATGGGGGGGCACTGCCGAGCCCAGGCTGGCGCGGCGCGCCTCTTCGAATGGGGGTCCTTGACGTGTTCACGCGCGTAGACGAAAACCGTCTTCGAACCATGGGGAGCCCGAAGATCACGCTGATCGGCGCCGGAGGTCTCTCGTTCGGCCCCACGATGGTCAACGATGTCATCCACACACCGGCGCTCGCCGGGAGCCGACTGATGCTCCACGACGTCAACGCGCAGCGTTTGCAGCGGGCCTACCGATTCGCGGCCAAGCTCAACGCCGGCAAAGGGACCCCGGTCATCCTCGAGTACAGCACCGACCCCGCCGAGGCGCTCGCGGGCGCCGACTTCTGCCTGAGCAGCGCCGAGTTCGGCCGCTTCGAGTACTGGCGCCAGGACTACGAGATCCCCCGGCGCTACGGCGCGACGCAGGTGAACGGCGAGAACGGCGGACCGGGTGCCGTGTTCCACTCGCTGCGCAGCATCAAGAACACGCTGAGCATCTGCGCCGACATCGAGAAGCACTGCCCGGACACGTTCTTGCTGAACCTCTCGAACCCGATGAGCAGGGTAACGCTGGCGATCAACCAAGGCACACGCGTCAAGAACGTCGGTATGTGTCACGAGATGCCGATCGGCATCCACCGGCTCGGACGGATGCTGCGAATCCGCCCCGCCGACATCGAAGCCAAGGCGTCGGGCATCAACCACTTCACCTTCTTCACGGAATTCCGCGACAAACGCACGGGCGAAGATCTCATGCCCCGGATCAAGGCGATGTTCGCGAGAAAGATCTTCGACTTCGGGCCCTTCACGACCGGGCTGACCCGAGCCGTCGCCGGTCGCCCGCTGCTGGGCATGCTGGGGGACCAGCTCTACGCCCCCCTCGTCGCCCACATGGTTCGCACCTACGGGATCATCCCCTGCTCGGTCGACAGCCACATCGGAGAGTATCTCCCCTTTGCCCATGAGATCGGCGGCTTCCATCCCGCGCACGTCGAGCAGTTCGAGCGCATCGATCGCTTCATCGAACGGCTCACGACGTGGGTCGCGGATACCCGGATCCCGCTTCCCACCCAGCGCTTCGGGCACAGCCTCGAAGAGGTCGTGCCGATCATCGAGGCGCTGTGGACCGGTCGGCCCGCGCCGATCATGGCGGTCAACGTGCCGAACCGTGGATTCATCCCCAACGTCGCCGACGGCGCCATCGTCGAGGTGGGGGCCACCGCCGACGGAGACGGCATCCACCCCGACACGATGCCCCCGATCGTCGAACCGATCGCGGGGTACATTGCCACGCAGATAGAACTCCAGAACCTTATCGTCAGGTCGGCGCTCACCGGCGACAAGGACCTGGCGCTGCGCGCCGTGATCGAGGACCCCGCATCGCCACGCGACGAGGCGGCCTGTCGGGCGATGTTCGACGAACTGGTCGAGCGCCAGGCCCGCGAGCTTCCGTTCTAGCCACGTCGCGTCCCCCGCGATGCGTGAAGGACAACCACCTTCACCGGGGCGAGGCCGAGGTGCTGGCTACTCCGGCAGGCGCGGAGCCATCCCACAGGGAGCCCTACCTGCCGCGCCCCCGGTTCGTCGGATTGCCAAACAGCTGCCGGGCAAACTCCTCGCCCCAGCCGCTGTCGAGTTGATGCTTGGCCTCGTCGCCGAAGCCGGTCAGCTATACAGGCTTCGCCTCGCACTTTTTCTTCTCCGTTTTGCATTTCCAATTCCGGTTCCCCGCTTCCCGTTGTCTCGCCGCTCATAATCGGGCTACAAGACGCTCATGCCTGACACCTGGGTCACCGACCTCACGCACTTCTTGCAGGACGGCCGGCTGCACCCGGCGCTGCCGGGACCGGCACACAGGCTGGTCGAGCATTTGGGGGCGATCGTCGCCGCCGTGACCAGCGTCGAGCCCGACGACCCGCTCGGTGTTCGATGCCGCCGCCGGCCCGGTCGAAAGCCTTGCCCGGGCCCGGTCGACGGCTTCATCGATCCCGAGTCGCATGAGATCTGCTGGTTCTGCGTCGCCTGCGGCGACAACGGGTTCATCTCCAACTGGGAGAACACGCTGTGGGATTGCCGGAACGCGCAGAGTGAGCCGCGCCATTGAGGTGACTGATCCGACCGGACTGCAGATGGTGACCGGGGATCTCCGGAGATCAACTCCAATCTCAATGGCCGGCGCGATCCGCATCCGCCACCTTCAAGCCGCCTTCGCGGTCACGCGCAATTTCACGCGCGTCTTCTTCTGGAGGGCGCTAACGATATCGAAGAAGTTCTCCGTGCTCGGATTGCCATGTGGTGCGAGCATTCGATGCAGGCTCTTGCTGGGTTTGTTGATCGCTTCCGCGAGGCCCTCGAACCCTAGGGTCGCGTTCACAAGATCGCGCAGGAGAGCCTTGCCCGTCGCCGTATTGCCTGCCAGGTAGGCGTTGATCGCTTCGGTGAACAGCGCCTGGCGGAAGCGCGCGTCGCGCTGGGCGCGAGCCAGAATGGTTGTTTTGAAATCTCGTGTGAGTGCCATGGCATGTCTCCTCAACTTGGTGCCTTGCGGCGCCGGTAATCGCTCCACCGTTCTTTCGCGGCGGCGATGGCCTCCTGTTGTCGTTGCTTGCTACTGCCGCCCAGCAAAACAACGAGGACATTGCCATCGCGGCCGAAATAGACCCGGTAGCCCGGACCGAAATCGATCTTTCTTTCGAACACCCCGGAGCCAACGCCTTTCACATTGGAGAAATTCCCCGCCGCCAGCTGATACACTGCAGCTGCGACTTTGGCCGCTGCCGGTGCGTTCAACGATTCGAACCACCTCGCGTAAGCGGAACGACCTTCTGCATCGAGGTATTCAACGACCCGGATTGCAGTCACGACCGCGTGGTAACATCAATGTTACCAATCCTGCAAGCGACGCCTGCCCGTAAGAGTCACGGCAGTGCGAGGGGCGCGAATGCGGTGGGGGGACGATGCGTCGCACAGACCGCCCCGACGCTCATGGCCGCCTACATCGAGCAGCTGCAGCAGACGCATGCGGAGCCGAGCGTGAAGCAGCACCTTGCGGCCGTGCGGATGCTGTTCAATTGGCTCGTGGTCGGCCAGATCGTGTCGACCAATCCCGCGCACTCGGTCCGTGGACCGAAGCACGTGATCAAGCGCGGTAAGACGCCGGTGCTCACCACGGAGGAAGCGCGCGAGCTGCTCGACTCCATCGACACTGATAGTCTCGCTGGTGTTCGTGATCGCGCGCTCATCGGTGTGCTCGTCTACTCGTTCGCGCGCATCGGCGCCGCCTTCGGGCTCAAGGTCGGCGACTACTTTCCCGAGGGCAAGCGCTGGAAGCTCCGGCTGCACGAGAAGGGCGGCAAGGAGCACGTCGTGCCCGTGCACCACACCCTGGAGCAGCACCTCGACGCCTACCTCGATGCCGCCCGCAGCCGCGACCAGCGCTCGGGCCCGCTGTTCCGGACGCTCACCACCGCGCCCGGCCGCCAGCTCTCGCTCGAACTAATGACGCAGCCGGACGCGTAGCGAATGGTCCGGCGGCGAGCCAGAAATGCCGGCATCCCGACGAAGATCGGCGCGCCTTCGCCGAGGCTACGGCCCGCAAGCTGCCACACGTCCTGTCCTCCGAAGCATTCGTTTCGCGAAGGAGGATCCGCTTGCTCTCCAAAGCAACCTCGCGAAGGAGGGCGCCACCGGCATCACCGCCTCCTGCCCTCCGAAGCGTACGTGCGAAGGAGGGACCTCGAGAACGGCGGCACCCTGGAGCACGCGCAACCCTTCGCCGAGAGCTTCGGGTTGCAAGCAGACTTGTCCTCCGAAGGCTCTGTTGCCGAAGGAGGATCGCCGCCCACGAATCGCCGCGCACGACGAAGCTCTACGACCGCACCACCGACCAAGTCAGCCTCGGCGAGATCGAGCGGATTGCGATCTGACCTAACAGGGGCTGACCCTCAGGATCTGCCCACTGGCAAGCATCCGCCGTAAAGCGTCGCTTGACGCGCGACGTGCTCATCGGCTAGGCTGCCTCATGAAGATCCGAAACGTGGCCCACCGGGGACTGCGGCGCTTCATCGAGCGCAACGATCCTTCCGGATTGGCCCCGACTATCGTGGAACGGGTTCGGAACATTGTAACGTTCTTGCAGGAGATGGGAGACGCACAGGAACTCCGCCACGTACCGAGCTGGAAAGCGCACCAGCTCACCGGCGATCGAAAGGGGACCTGGAGCATCACCGTCACCCGCAACTGGCGGCTCACATTCAAGATCGAACAGGCCGAAGGAGAAATCATCGACCTGGACTATGAGGATTACCACTGAAGGGAGACGTAATCATGGTACGTATGGCGCGCCCGGCCCACCCGGGACAGTTCATCAGGATGGAAGTGATCGAGCCTCTCGGTCTCTCCGTGACCGATGCCGCGAAGGTTCTCGGCGTGACCCGGCCCGCACTCTCCGCGCTTCTCAACGGCCGCGCCGCGCTCTCGCCCGACATGGCGTTGCGGATCGAAAAGGCCTTCGGCCCGAAGATGGACACCCTACTCCAGATGCAGACCGCCTACGAAATCGCCGAGGCCCGCGACAGGGAAGGGGACATCAAGGTCAAACGCTACGTGGCGAAGCCAGCTACCACCCACAACGAGGCCTACCCTAGCCCACGGTAGCGCGACGGGAGACTTTCAACGCCTGTCTGTTGCCACAGCTTCCGCGCCACCGGCATCACCGCCTCCTGCCCTCCGAAGCGTACGTGCGAAGGAGGGACCTGGAGAACGGCGGCACCCTGGAACACGCGCAACCCTTCGCCGAAGGCTTCGGGTTGCAAGCAGACTTGTCCTCCGAAGGCTCTGTTGCCGAAGGAGGATCGCCGCCCACGGGTCGCCTCGAACGACGAAACTCTACGACCGAACCACCGACCAGGTCAGCCTCGACGAGATCCGTCTTGCTTGGTGTGCCGCCGCAAAGGTGGTAGCTGTAGATCATGCAGCGAGTGATCCGAGTGGTGTACGAGGATGGAGTGTTGAAGCCGCTCCAACCCGTACGGCTGAGGGAGCGGAAAACCTGTCTCGTCTCCATCTACCCCGAAGACGAGTGGCAGAAGGATTTCGACGCGCTGCTACGCAACGTCCACCGGCGCACGCGGCGGTTTTCGCCAGCCACGATCGAAGCGGACATCACGAAGGCTCGTGCCGAAGTGAAAGCGAAGCGGCGTGAAGCCAGTCGTTCTGCTTGACACGAACGTTTGGGTCTCGGCTCTACTCAACCCGGAAGGGGCACCAGCCCGCGTAGTGAACCTGTGGCGGGAGGGCGCGTGTCGACGTGGTAGCGACGCTGCCCATTCTGGAGGAGATTGGCGATGTGCTTCACCGGCCGAGAATCCGGAAGAAGTACGCGATCGACGAGGCGAAGGTGGAAAGCTATCTTCGATTGATCTCCGGACGGGCGAGCATGGTTTCGGTCACCGGCGCTCTCAAGCTCTGCCGCGACCCTGATGACGACCGAATCCTCGAAGCGGCCAGTGCGGGCAGCGCCGAATACCTCGTCACCCGCGACGATGATGTGAAGCGCGACCTCGATCTGATCCGCCAGATGGACGCCTTGGCGTCCAGGTGCTGAGCGTTTCCCAGTTTCTCGCCAAGCTCAGCCGGTGACGTGAAGGATCGCTTTCCCGAGCGCAAACGCTGGAAGCAGCGGTTGCCCGAGAAGGGCGGCAAGGAGCGTGTCGTCCCGGTTCACCACATCCTTGAGTGCCTCGGCGCGTACATCGCCATCGCCCATATCCGCGAGCAGAGCGACGGCCCACTTTTCCCGACCCTCACCGCCGCGCCCGGCCGTTGTCGCTAGAACCGACGCCCCAGCCCGACGCCTGGCGCATGATCCGCAGGCGCGCGAAGCACGCCGACATCAAGACGACGATCGGTTGCCACACCTTCTGCTCCACCGGCATCGCCGCCTACCTTGAGAACGGCGGCACGCTGGAGCACGCCCAGCAGGTCTGCCCGCCGGGGGTTGACCCGGACTGCCGCTTGTTGGATGAAGCTAGCGGCCTGTGATCTGAACAGGCGGGAAGCCCGGGCGACTATGGGTTCACTGGCACCGAGTTGATTCCTCAGTTTCGCCTGAGCGGGCGCTGACCCGGGAAGCGAACCGCGGTGACGCTGCTCGATCTGCCCAGACTGGACTGGACCTTCTTCGGGCTGGCGGGCGCCCGGGCAGAGCGGGGCAGCGGAGGTTGTGATATAAGCAGCGCGTGGCGCTTAATGGTTTCGCCGACACAGGCAGAAGGTGTGACCATGCATGAGGGCGTGCTGACCCTTGCGGAGATCGAGGCCCGTTTCGAAGCGGAATGGGTTTTGATCGACGATCCCCGTACGGATGAAGCCTTGGAGGTGCAGGGCGGCAGAGTCTGCTGGCACAGCAAGGATCGCGACGAGGTCTACCGCAAGGCCATCGAATTGCGTCCGCACCGGTTCGCGGTGCTCTACACCGGCAAGATGCCGGCGGACACGGCGATTGTCCTATGGGCGCTCCCTTCAATCCGCGCGAGGGATTGATCATCGTTGCGGCGGAGTTGTGGGGGCCTTGGGGCAGCTCAGTGCTCCGCCTCGCCCTCGACACTGGTGCCACGAGCACGGTGATAAACGTCGGCGTACTGGTAGCCATTGGCTATGATCCGGCACTGGCGCCGGATCGAGTTCAAGTCACCACCGGGAGCGGCATCGAGTTTGCGCCTCGGGTCACCCTGCAGCAGATCGCCGCGCTGGGTCAGCTGCGCGCGGGTTTCGCCGTGCTCGGCCACACGTTGCCGCCCAGCGCGGGCGTCGACGGGCTGCTCGGTCTCGATTTCCTGCGTGGCGGGCGGCTCACGGTCGATCTGCGCAGCGGCCAGGTCATGCTGGAGTGAGAGTCCGAGCGCCCAGCGCCGCGTGTTGACCCGGCATGCAGTTTTGTTGGATGAAGGTCGCGGCCTGTGATCTGAACAGACGGGGAGCCCGGGCAATGTCGACTATGGGTTCAATGGCACCGAGTTGTTTCCTCAGTTCCACCTGAGCGGGCGCTGAGCGAGGGAGCGAAGGGCGGTGACGCTGCTCGATCTGAGCGCGCGACGAGAAGCTGAACCTCTCCAACAGCCTCGATTGCTGCGCCGATTACTTCCCTGTTGTTGGGGGCGTGCGCTGTCCGGTTCCTGAGTGAGATGCACAACCGAGTTCCCTTCGAATTCATCCTGCTCGAATTAGCATCGAACGATTGTCCGGCGCGTCTCCGTCGGGCGGTGGGCGCGGCGACAAAGCACCTCTATGTCGCTGGCAATCTCGCTCTGCTCGGCGGACACGTCGTGGGTCTTCTCGCGTCACGGGAGGTCGAACCGACTGGCTTGCTAAGGGCTGGGCAGGCATTCAAAGATCTCGTGGCGGCCGATGTCTGCGTCATCGGCGGCTGGCACTCGCCATTGGAAAGCGCGCTGCTCGAAGCCTCGGAGACGGCTCACGCAGAGCTCGGCATGCTCCTTGCCGCTGGCTCCGAGCACGCGCTGCTTCCGGACCGAATAATCGAGCGCATGCAGGACCGTGCGGCGTTTGTGCTGGCTCACTGCAAACCGAACGTGCACCGGGTCAGCCGCACTGCGGCGTTGCGGCGCAATGAGCTCGTGGTTGCACTATCCGATGTATTGCTGGTCCCACTGGCACCGTCGGGTTCGGCAACGTTAGGCGCCGCAAGACGGGCGGTTGCGGTCGGGAAGCCGGTCTTGACGATCGACCTCACCGCGAACCGGGAGCTACTCGCCGCCGGGGCTCGGAGTTTCACGAAGGCGGCCCTGACCGATGCACTTGCAAAGTCGTTCGCTGATTGAGCATAAGGGCGTACACGTGCGGTGGGGCGGATGAGCCAACAGAAGACTCTCGAAGAAATCGTTGTCGAGCAGGCCGATGTGGTGCGACACCAGATCGAGGAGGCGGCGGACTTCGCGGAGTCCGAGATGGACTTGCAGGTCGAGGTCGCCAAAGCGCTCGATCACTTCAGTAGCGTCGCACATCTGCCCAAGCTCCGGGCGCACCACAACATCACGATTGGCGAAGGCCGGCCGGATTCGGTGTACGGCTGCGTCTTCGTTGAGTACAAGACGCCGGGACGACTCACTGAAGACAACAAGTCTCCCGGCAACAAGGAGCTGATCAAGCAGCTCGAAACGCGCCCGAAGGAATTCCAGAAGGAACTCAAGCGCGACATCACCGAGTTGATCGGCGTCGGCACCGACGGGCGTTACTTCATCCTCGCGCGCTATCGCAGCGGCAAGTGGGAGATCGGCCAACCGCAGGCGCTCTCCTCGCGCGTTGTCGAGCGCGTGCTGCGCTATCTCGTTGGCTTGGGCACGGCGGGCAAGCCGTTTCAGCCCGACTATCTGGCCGGCGATTTCGGCGCTGAGAGCGATCGCAAGCTGGCGCGCGACGGCATCGGGACGCTCTACGCGCGCGTCCGCGAGATCGAGCAGCGACCCGACGACTTTCCGAAGGGGAAGGTGCTGTTCGATCAATGGCGCATCTTGTTCGGCGAGGTATGTGGCTACGACGTCAACAAGCTCTCCCCGAAGATCAAAGAGCTGGCGGACTTCTATGGCGTGCACAAGAACCCGAACGCGCCCGCGCTGCTGTTCGCCGTGCACAGCTACTACGCGCTGTTCATGAAGTTCCTGGCGGCGGAGATTGCGACGACGTTCAATCCGCTGAGCGCATCGTTTCTGCAGCGCTTGCACCAGACCGGTTCCAGCAAACGGCTGCAGGAGGAGCTACGTGAGTTAGAGGACGGTGGGATCTACCGCCAGCTCGGCATCAAGAACTTCCTCGAAGGCGACCTCTTCAGTTGGTACCTCGACGCGTGGGATGACCATGTCGAGAAAGTGGTCCGCGATATGGTCGCCTGCTTCGACGAGTACGACGCGAAGACGTTGGTCGTCGAGCCGGACGAAACCCGCGATCTCCTGAAGAAGCTCTACCAGCAGCTTTTCCCGAAGACGGTCCGCCACGATCTCGGCGAGTACTACACGCCCGATTGGCTCGCCGAATTGGTGATGCAGCGCGTTGGCTACACCGGCGATCCGGACAAGCGGGTGCTCGATCCCGCGTGTGGCAGCGGCACGTTCCTAGTGATGGCGATCAACAAGATCCGCGAGTACGCCGCCGAACACACTATTCCGAAGCACCAGCTGCGCCAGAAGATCCTCGCCAACGTCGTCGGCTTCGACCTAAATCCGCTCGCCGTCATGGCCGCGCGCACGAACTACTTGCTGGCCCTACGCGACCTGCTCAAACTTGGCGGGGAAGTGGAGATACCCGTCTACCTGTGCGATTCCATTATGACGCCAGCCGAGCATGGCGAACTCTTCACTGCGGAAGGCAAGGTCGCCACGGGGAAGCTTGGCAAGTTACAGGAGCTGAAAACCAGCGCGGCACGTTTCATGATACCGACGGAAATTGCAGGCAGCCGGGAAGTGATCGCCACGTACACCGAGGAACTCGAGCGTTGCGTGCGGGGCAACTACGACGAGGACGAGTTCATCAATCGCCTGCGCAGCGAAGGACTGCCCGTAGGCTCCGCGGGCCAGCACAAGGCTCTCTTTCGCCAGGTCAAGAAATTGCGGGCTGAACGGCGCAACGACATATGGGCACGGATCATCAAGAACAGCTTCGCGCCCCTATTTACCGAGCGGGCTGACTTCGTGCTCGGAAACCCACCCTGGGTCAACTGGGAAAGCCTACCCAGCGACTATCGCGATGCCACGAAGCATCTGTGGGCCTCCTACGGCTTGTGTGAACGCTTTCTGCCAGCGCTGCGCGGATGGGCGGTGGGAAGAAGGACCTCTCGGTCCTCTTCGTGTACTCGTCGTTTGACCGATACCTGGCCTCGAAAGGAGCGCTGGGGTTTGTGATCACACAGTCGCTCTTCAAGACGGCCGGTGCGGGTGATGGATTCAGGCGCTTCAGAGTCGGCGACAGGGGGCAAATAGGAGTCGTTCACGTCGATGACCTGTCTGCGATTCAGCCCTTTGAAGGCGCAACCAATCGGACGGCGATCCTCACCTGCACGCGAGGCGAGACCAAATACCCCGTGCCTTACTCCCGCTGGAAGCGTCGCGCGCGCGCAGAGCCCGTGCGGCAGGAGGATTCGATCACCGTCGTGCGAACTAAACTTCGCATCGATGCTGAGGATGCTTTTCCAGTCAACCGTGCGAAAGCCACATCTCCGTGGCTAACCTGCAGGAAGGGCCTGGTCCAGACCCTCTCGACGGCGCTCGGGCGTTCGGACTACGCCGGTAGAGCACATGCCGGATCCTGCACTTGGCTGAACGGAGTCTTTTGGGTTCAGGTGCTCTCCGTAATGCCGTCCGGTGAGCTGGTGATCGA
Source organism: Deltaproteobacteria bacterium (assembly GCA_016210005.1). Lineage (NCBI taxonomy): Bacteria > Pseudomonadati > Myxococcota > Myxococcia > Deltaproteobacteria bacterium. Next base: position 14,654 of record JACQVA010000113.1, read on the forward strand.
GAACCAGTCGGACATCGGGAAGAAGAAAGTTCGTCAGCGAAGAGCTACGGTTGAGCCAGATCTTGTGTTTCCCCTGATTCGCGGGCGCGACGTGACCCCCTTCTCAACGACTCCCACGCTCGCCATAATCCTGCCCCAAGATCCATCGACCCGTGCACCCATTCCGCTGGGAGCGATGAAGAAGAAATATCCCAAGACCTTCTCGTTTCCTGCAACGTTTGAAGCCGACCTCCGCGGCCGATCGGGGTTCAAGCGCTACTACGACTCTTCGGATCCCTTCTACGCGATCTACAACGTGGGGCCTTACACAGTAGCGGACTTCAAAGTGGCATGGCCGGAGGTCGGGAACACTGTGCAGGCGGCGGCCGTTCTGCCAGCTCCGCTCCCAGGTCATCGCGTGGCCCCAAAGCCCATTGTCCCAGATCACACCTGTATCGCCATAGCCACTGACTCCCGCACGGAGGCGTACTACCTTGCGGCGCTGTTGAATTCCTCCGTAGCGCGCCAGGTTGTCGAATCGTATATCGTGCTCCACCCCTCTCCGCACATTCTCGATCATGTGAGGATTCCGTTGTTCGATCCGAAGTCATCTCTCCACAAAACGATCGCTGAGCTGGGTAAGCGTGCGGCGCAGCATGCGCAGCGAGACGAAGCCGAGGGGCTAGGGACAGCGATGAAGGAAATCGACGAAGCGGCCGAGGAGATGTGGGCAACTCTGAAGTCCAAGTAGCCATGGATGCGTCGTTGCCGGCCCACGGTGTGGGTACGCTGTCAGCGGGACAGTCGGTTGTTTCACGCAATCCGCTCTACCGCGAATACGGTGTTGCGAAGGTTCTCAAGGTCAAGAACGACCAGGCAAAGATCGAGTTCGCTCCCGGCTTGTTCTCGGCACCGCCGTTGTTTGCCCACACGAAGATCCTTCGCTTGCGCGAGATCGAGCGCGTGCCTGATCCCATCGAGCGCGCAGAGACGGGACAATGGGACGAGCCGTGGCGCTTCGATTTCCGGCAGATGGCGGCGTGCTTTCTCACGGCAAACAAGGGCGGGCAACTCTCCAACGCGCGCACCGAGCTGCTGCCGCATCAAATCTTCACGGCCCATCAAGTCGTCGCCAGCGCGCGGCGGCGTTTCCTTCTCGCGGACGAGGTTGGCCTTGGCAAGACCATCGAGGCCGCGATGATCTGGCAGGCGCTCCTGCAACGCGGCCAAGCCCGCCGCACCCTCGTCATCTGCCCCGCGGGCCTCACCGTGCAGTGGCAGGAGGAGATGCTCGACAAGTTCGGCGAGTTCTTCGAGATCTTCGGCCGCGACTTCCACACCATCAACCCGCGCATCTGGGACCTGAAGACCTGCGCCATCGCCTCCTTGGACGCTCTCAAGCGCGAGGATCACAAGAAGAAGCTGCTGGAGAACCGGCGCTGGGACCTGATCGTCTTCGACGAAGCGCATCGCCTGAGCGCACGCGAGTACGGAAACAAAACGGAGAAGACGCTCAATTTCCAGCTTGCCGAAGACCTCAAGGAACACACCGACGCCTTGCTGCTCGTGACTGCGACGCCGCACCAAGGTGAAGAGAATCACTCGCGCTTCATCAACTTGATGAAGCTGCTCGATGACGAGATCGATTTTTCCAGCCTTGGTGTCGAAGACCTCCCGCTCTTCAGCTCGCAGCGCGACGGGCGCGTGCCGTACCAGCAATACATCCTGCGAACACCCAAGCTCAGCGTGACCGATGCGCAAGGCAAGCGCGTCTTCAAAGGACGCAACACGTACCCGCTGAGCTTCGAGATGCGGCCCGACGAACGCGCCTTCTACGAAGCCGTCACTGCGTACATCAAGAGCGGCTACGCGATTGCCGAGAAGCTGACCGACGCCACCCAGCAACGCGCGCTTGGCTTCGTGCTGACGGTGTTTCAGAAGCTCGCCGCCAGTTCGAGCCGTGCCATCAAGGCGGCGCTGACGGGCCGGCGGATGCGCCTGCAAGATCGCTACAAGAAGATCCCACCGCCGCGGCAACGGGAGTTGGACCTCGACGAGCGCTATGAGGGTGAGTGGGAAGAGCGAAACGCCTTTCACACCGCCGTCGCTGGCTTCACCAAGAACGAGATCGAGCTGCTCGACGATCTGATGGCCCTGCCCGTGGAGCGCGACCGCAAGCTGATGGAACTGCTCAAGCTCGCCGCTCGCATCTTCGGCGAGAGCGACCGCGGCGAGCGTGAGAAGATCTTGGTGTTCACCGAGTACCGCGAAACGCAGGCCATGTTGGTGGAAGCGCTGCATGAGCGATACGGTCAGGACGCCGTGGTCGTCATCAATGGCGACCTGGACATTGACCAGCGCCGCGAGAGTCAGCGAGCGTTTCGCGACGACGGTCACGTGCGCTTCCTTGTTTCCACCGAGGCCGGCGGCGAAGGTATCAACCTTCAGTTCTGCCACGTCCTGATCAACTACGACTTGCCGTGGAATCCGATGCGCATCGAGCAGCGGGTCGGCCGCATCTACCGCTACGGCCAGCAGAAGGTCGTGCAGATCTACAACTTCCGCTGCCGCGCAACCGTTGAGGAAACGGTGTACGGGTACCTGGAGAAACGCTTGGAGCGCGCTGCCGCTGCGCTCGCCAAGGTCACCGGCGAGGAACCCGAAGACATCATCGCGGCCATGCTCGGCCAGTTGGAAGGCGAGATCGATTACAACGAGATCTACAAGCGGACTTTGGTCGAGGGATCGTTGGAGCAGTCGCAGAGGGAGATCGACGACGGCATCAAGCGCGCGCAGCGCGCGTACGAAATCGCCACGCAGAGCTTATTCCGCAACGTAGCAAGCTACTCTTTCGACCGCTACGCACAGCATCTCCGCAGTGGGGTGGGGCTCGCTGAACTGGGCGAACTGGCGGAGCGCTTCCTCAAGGCGCAACGGCGCGTCGTGAAGCGGGCTGATGACGGCTCCTTGGAATTCCTGACGCCCGAGGAGATCCGTTCGCGTGCGGTGAAGGAGCGTTACTCACGTGCGACCTTCAACCGCGAGCTTGCAATCCGCGATCCGAGCGTTGAGTTCCTCGCCTTGGGCCATCCGTTCGTCGATGCGATGCTCCGAGCGTGCGGCGACGTGGATTTCGGCGGCTTCAGCGCGCAACGCCGAGTGAAGGTCGGAGGAGTGACTCCCAGGAACGGCTACCAATTCAACTTCGTGATCCGCAGCCGGGTCCAACGGCCGGAAGGCGAAGAGTACCTGTTTGACCTTCGGACTGTCTTCGTCACCGACGCCGGAAAGATCGACGAGCAGGCGGCGGCGGTGTGCGCCTCGCACTACAGCGAGCCGGAGAACCATCTCTCGCCGCCCCGACTGGCGATCAGCGAGGCGTATCGACTGGCTCGGAGCTACCTTGAAGGGACGGCCGAGCAGATCTGGGACTGGGACGAAGACGTAAGCGTGCTCAACTGCGCACGAGTGATGGTGAGTTAACCAGTGCCTCCAACCGATGGATCGCCGCCTTCGACGGCTATCGCGCCCGCCGGCTCCGGGCATTCCACGGGAGGACTGCTTCACGACCCGTTCTCGTGACGAACGGAGACCTCACACGGTGCGCTCGAAGGGAAGCGAAGGCCCCCGCGACACCCAGCTCGTTGCCGGAGCCGATCTCTGGCAGTTACTCGACGCCACTCCCTGCACCGCAGCCGAAGTGGAAGTCGCGGCGGCTCGGCGGTTGGCGAGCATGCGCGACGTGCAGGCGGCCATAGACTTGGCCGCACGACGACGGCCGTAGCGTCGCCCCCATGCTGAGCAATTGCCTCTGCAGCTATGTGTGTCTGGGAAGACCTGCGCCTGGGCAGACCGCTCACGGCCGACGTGTACGCTCGGAAGGAGGACACGAAGAAGCCGTGAAACTTCAATTCAAGCACATGTCTGTCCTTCCGTACGTGAATCGGGTGCTCCGCGAAATCAGCCGCGTCCAGCTTGCGTCGAATTCGCGGGCAGAACGACCGTCTGATCTTCCCGCGGACACTCTCCAGCGATGGGCGTAACTTGGGGGCGTTCAGCAAGCTGCCCGAGGTGTTCGGGTTCGCCATCGAGTACACGGACCCGAACATGAATCTCCGCTCCTACTACCCCGACTTCGTCGCGGTGGAGCAAGACGGCACGCACTGGCTACTCGAAACGAAGGGGCAGGAGACCCCTGAGGTGCAGCGGAAGGACGAAGCGGCGCAACGCTGGTGCGAGGACGCCACGGTTCTCACGGGTGCCCAGTGGCGCTACCTGAAGGTGCCGCAGAAACTGTTCGAGCAGCTTCAAGCCGCGACCCTCACCGACTTGGTCGCGACAAGTGGTTCGCTGCTCTGACACGCGAAGTGGTGGGGTCATTTGGGGTGGGCTTGGATGTTGTGCATGGTGTAGGTGTCGCCGGCGATGGTGAAGTAGAAGCGCCAGCCGCCGTTGACGCGGGCCGACCACATGTCGGGGTCGCCGCTTTCGGGAAACTTTTTGGCGTCGAGCGAACGGTGTCGGAGGTCGCGCAGCAGGTTGGCGAGCTGCTTGCCGAAGAGCTTGGGGATCTCTGGCGGGGCGGCGATGAGCTTACGGACGAATGGCTCGGTGAGCACGACGCGCATAGGCTTTGACAGCCTTCATGGCGGCGTCGGCTGAATCGAATGGACCGAGGACCCGCCCCGCCTTCACCGCCACCTTCGATGCCTCGATGTCCTTCTTGAGCTGCTTCAGAAACTCGCTCCGGTCCCGAATTACCTTGGGCTTGAGCACCACCGCGCCACGCTGCACGGTGGCTTCCAGGAAGTCGCCACGCTTGAGCCGCAGCGCCTCGCGGGCAGCTTTGGGCATGGTGATTTGGAAATTACTGGTGATGCGAGTCAGAGCGACGTGAGCCATAGTCTCGTAGAATCGTACACGAACCGGGGAAGGCGTCAAGGGCGTTGGGTGCTGTTCGAGTGCTGTTCGGGCCCCGCGGCTCACGGCTCGCGCGCCACGATGGCGCCTGTCGTCCCAAGAGGCAGTCTGCGCTGCAAACCCAGGCCCTACCGGTACCGCTTGCGGTATGTCGTCGTGGTGCGGCGCTCGACCGCACCGATGCGGACCCGGCGAGTTGCAGTGTCGACCCGATCGAAGTCGCCTGGTGGCAGCCTATCGAGCTGCTTTTGTACGGGCTCGTCGAGAACGACGACCCACGCGAGCGGTCCGTTCGGCGCGGTACTGCTCATAGGGCATGGTTTCGCCGCGCTCGTCGGCGGCGATGGCGCGATTCAAGGCACGGATCTCACGCGCGCTGGGTACGGCCTCGCGGATGGGTCGATCGACCAGGGTCTTTGGGCGCAGCACGATGACGCCCCGTTCGACCCCGGCTTCGAGGAGATCGCCGGCCTTGAGGCCGACGGCATCACGCACCGGCTTCGGCACGCAGACCTGGAACTTGGGACTCACGGTGGTCAGAGTGGCTCGCGACATAGTGCGAATGCCTTACCGTAAAACGATCCCACCCGTCAAAGCACCCAGAGGCGGCCCTGGGCGGCAGGCGCTCTCAGCGCTGGCGCGCCCACTCCTGCTGGCGCAGCTCGACGCGGCGGATCTTGCCGCTGACGGTCTTGGGCAACTCGTCGACGAACTCGATCTCGCGCGGGTACTTGTACGGAGCGGTGACCCGCTTGACGTGCTCTTGCAGCTCCCGGACGAGATCGCCGGTGCCCGCAATGCCCGAGCGTAGTTTGACAAACGCTTTCACGATCGCCCCACGATCAGCGTGGGGACTCGACACCACCGCCGACTCGATCACCGCCGGATGTTCGAGCAGTGCGCTCTCGACCTCGAACGGCCCAATGCGATAGCCGGCGCTGATGATCACGTCATCGGCGCGGCCGACAAACCAGAAGTAGCCCTCTTGGTCACGATAGGCCGAGTCGCCGGTGCGGTACCAACCGCCTTGAAAGCAGGCCGCCGTCGCCTCGGGGTTCTTCCAGTACTCGCGAAACAGCGACGGCGGCCGGCCGCGCACCGCCACCTCGCCGGTCTCTCCCGGCGGCAGCTCCACCCCTTCGGCATCGATGATGCTCACGTCGTGGCCCGGGAACGGCTTGCCCATCGAGCCGGGTCGAACCGGCATGCCGGGCTGATTGGCCACCAGGATGATGCTCTCGGTCTGCCCGTAGCCATCGTGAATAGTGCGGCCGAAGGCTTGCTTCCAGCTGTGAATCACTTCTGGATTCAACGGTTCACCCGCAGCGGTGCAGTGGCGCAACCGCGGCAGTGAGTAGCGCGAGAGGTCCTCCTTGACCAGCAGCCGGTACTCGGTTGGTGGGCCGCAGAAGACGCTGACTTGATAGCACTCGAGCAGCCGCAGCTCGCGCTCGGGCTCGAAGCGTCCGTGAAACATGAACACCGCCGTCCCGGAATGCCACGGGCCGAACAGCACTCCGTAGGCGGCTTTTGCCCAGCCGGTGTCGGAGGTGGTCCAGTGCAGGTCGCGCGAGTGCAAGCTGAGCCAATGGCGCCCGGTGAGGCGGTGCGCATAGGTGTAAGCGTGCGTATGCAACACCGCCTTCGGGTCTTTGGTGGTGCCCGAGGTGTAGTACACCAGCGCCGGGTCGTGGCTGCTTGTGCGTTCGGGCGGGCCGTCGGGCGCGGCGTTGGCGAGCACGTCGGCAAAGGCGCGCCAGCCTGCGGGCGCAGTGCCCACGGCGATCTTGACCACCAGGTCCGGGCACTCGCTGGCGGCCGCTTCGACGGCGTCGGCATTTTCGGCGGTGGTGACGATCGCTTTGGCCCCGCTGTGCAGCGCGCGGTAGCGGATATCCTTCGGCCGTAAGCTGGTGGTGCACGGGATCACCAGCGCGCCGGCCTTGAGGCCGCCGATCATCGCCACCTGCCACTCGGGAATGCGCGGCAGCATCACCAGCAGCGGATCGCCCTGGCGCAATCCGAGGCCGCGCAGCGCGTTGGCGAAGCGGCTACTCTGGACGCTAAAGTCCCAGAAGGTCCAGCGGGCGGTGTGGCCGGCTTCGTCTTCCCAGTAGAGCGCGACGCGGCCGCGGTCGGCGCCGTACTGATCGACAACATCGGTGCCGAAGTTGAAGAACTTGGGAACGCGCCAGCGAAAAGCCGGAGGGGCCTTATCGGTCATATGCTCGCCTTTGCGGCGGGCGACCCCGCCGCGGTCCATCGTTCTCGCGCTTCTTCACGAAGGTGGTCGCACGCGCCTCCACCGGTGCCGGCTCCGCCACCAACAGCTCGGCGATCATGCGGTCGAAGTCGAACATGTCGCGGAACTCGGGCAGCTGCTTGAACTCCCGGTCGATGATCATGTGATGCCCGTCGGTGTAAGCGGCCAAGGCGTAAGCGCCCTCGGTACTGCTGCGAATCAGGTCAACCACCCCCACCCGCAGATCGACGACCTCGGCCGCGCGCAGAGCCAGCTTCTGGACTTCCTCTCCGACGCTGAATACGAAGCGGCACTTCGCGCCCAAGCCGGTGGCCACAACCCAGTCCGAAGCGCTGCGGTGGTGCGGGCGGTAGCGCTCGGTCCAGAACGCCAGCTGCCCGTCGACGATGTAGGCCCGCAGCAGCTGCGCCGGCTTGAGCACGCCGCGTGCGTTCACATCCGCGACCAGGCGCTGGAGAAAAAACGGCGCCGGGTAGCGCAGCAGCCGGCCGCGGATTTGCGGCCGTGCGCCGGCGGGCACGAGTTCCAACTCGTAGCGCTGGCGGCGGGCCTCGGCCACCAGGCCGTCGGCGGCGCGGCTCACCAAGTAGTGGCCATGCCCGCCGCACGAGCGCGGGTGCTTCAGCAGCACCCACTCGTGCTCGCGCACGAACGCCGTCGCCTCTTCAATCGAGGTGGACAGTAGACTGTCCGGCAGCGCGACGCCCCGGTTCAACCAGCGTTCGACCAGGCCGGGCTTGTCCCAGCAAATCTCGTGCGTATCGAAGCCGTTGACCACCTCAGCCTTGCCGAACAACCAGCGCACCAGCGCCGCCGGCGTGTCCGGCGCCTCGGCCGGCCGCGCCGCCGGCACATCGAACGGCAGCACGTATACCCGACTCACCTGCGCCAGACGGCTGGGGGAGCGTGCGTGCTCGGCCAGCGCGCGCTCGATAGTCAGCGGGAACACGCGTGCCGCTGCTGCCTCGGCCGCAGCACACAATTGGCGCACCGTGGGCTCAACAAACGGGGCGAAGGGTTCTCCGTAAAGACAAATGTTCATTGCCGGCTACCGACCATCTCAGAAAAAGGCGCAACCGCCAAGGCCGGCGAGCGGATTCCAATAAGCACAGCGGGTGGGCACCGCCAGCACCGGAATCGTCATCGCGCCGCGGGTTGGCTGCGGCGGGCCGCCGCGGCGATGTACTTGCGGCTGACCGGCGAGAGATCGTGTTCATCGACAATGGCCTCGATGATCGCGAACGAAGGGCAGTGGGCGGCGCCGGCAAGCGCGGCGTGCAACTCCGCCGCGGTGCTGACCCGCCAGCCGGCACCGCCCCACAGCCGCGCCAAATCCGCATACGGCCATGGCGGTACAGCCAGTAAGTCTTCGCGCTCGGCAATCGGCCGAAAGATGCCCCAGCCACCATTGTTCATTACCAACACGATCGGGTTGGTACCGTGGCGCGGCGCTTGCGCGATCTCGGGACCGGTCATTTGAAACGCCCCGTCGCCGCACAATACCAGCGGCCGACGGCCGACGCCGATCTGGGCCCCGATTGCCCCCGGAACGCCGAACCCCATCGAGGCGTAATAGCCCTGCGCCAGATAACCGCCGCGGCCCGCTACGCGCACGTCGAGACCGGCGAACAACATGTCGCCCGACTCGGCTACCACCATGTAGTCGGGTTTGTCGGCCAGGAAGCGATTGACCGCGCGCAGCACCTCCGCAACTTGCAGCCGTTGCGGCTTCGCCCGCACTCGGCCGCCGAGATTGTCGGCATAGCGCACGCTCTCGTGATGGCGGCGCAACGGCGCCTTGAGCAACTCGCGCACGAAGTCTCGTAGCATCACGTCGGTGTAAGTGTGATAGCTGATATCGACTTTGTTATCGACCGCCCACACCGAGTGCTGGCGGTCGCCGCGCGGCGGGCGGTTGCCCAAGTCGATATCGGTGCGCAGCGAGCCGAGGTTGAGCACCAGATCGGCGCGCGCGACGCGGCGGCAAATCGGCGGTGGGCTGAGCGGCCCCATGTACACCCCCATGTGCAGCGGATGATCCATCGGAAACGCGCCCTTGGCGAGCACCGAGGTCAGCACCGGTGCCCCCATGCGCTCGGCCAGCTCGACGATCTCGTGGGCCAAGCGGTAGCGATAGGTCTCGATGCCGAACACCAGCACCGGCCGGCGCGAGCGATTGAAGCGCTCGGTGGTGTCGCGCACGGCTTCGGCGAGCTTGGGCTCGTTGGAGTGCGGAAAGGACAAGCGCCCGTCCCACTCGATCAGCGACGGCGGCACGTCAATGATGCGATCAACCATGTCGCGGTGGACTTCGAGGTAGCCGGGGCGGCGGTTGACCCACATCGCCCGCACGACCTCATCGATGTCCTGCGCCGCCGTGCGCGGATCACTGATGATCTTCGCCGCGCAGGTCAGCTCGCGATAAATGTGCAGCTGGGACTCGATCTCCTTGGCTTGGTGGTGGATGAGTGTGCCGAGTTTGCGCTCCTCCTCGCCCGGGCCGCCGCTGATGACCAGAATCGGCACCCGCTCCGAGAATGAGCCCGCCACCGGGTTCACCATGTTGTGGCCACCGGCGCCGTAAGTGACGCAGACCACGCCGATGCGGCCGGTGGCACGGGCGTAGCCGTCGGCGGCAAAGCCGACGCCGGGTTCGTGTGAAAAGGTGACGATGCGCAGGTTGCGCCGGCGGCCGAAGCGGAAGAACAGCCGCAGTACCAGGTCGCCGGGAATTCCGAACAGGTGCGTGACGCCGATCTTTTGCAGGTAGGCGGTGAGAAAGTCGCCCAGCGGCATCCGCCGTTTCATGGCCGTATCTTAGCAGATCGCCCGTCGCCCGGCTTGACATCGGCGCCGGCCTCGCTCAGTCGGTAGCGAGTATGTCTCGACGCATCGTTCTTTGCACCGTGTTGCTGATAGGCGCCCTAGCGGCGGGCCCAGCGGCACAGCAGGCGCCCGCGCCAGTCGAGGTCGTGAGAGCGTTTTGCCAAGCTGACGGCCACGGTGACCGCGGGCAGCCGCGGCGTTGGCGGGCGGTGGCGCCGCTGGTCACCTGGGAGCTGGAGCCGGCTTGGGATCACGCCTACCTGATCGCCGGCTACCAGCTCCACCCGCCGCGATTCGTCACCGACCATGTTGAGATCGATGTGGAATATACCTTGACCGGAGTGATCACCGCGGGCGGCGCACAGGAGGCAGAGAGCATCGAGCGGGTGACCTTCGTGCTCGTTGGTGATGACGAGTCCGGCTGGCGGATCGCCGCGCCGCCACCGCCCCTGCATCTGTTTTCCAGCGCAGTGGACGTTGCCGCTCTACAGGCAACGCTGACTCCGCACTCGCCCAGCTACCTCAGCGCCTCGGTGTTTGTGTGGCGCATGTTCAACGAGGCCGGTTGGCCGATGCCGTATCGGCCGCTGAAGGCCTTGCGTGATCCGGAGGTGTTCAGTGCGGTTGCTGAACCCAAGCCCGGCGATCTCGCTCTGTTTCTGGCGGAGAACGTTCCCTACCACGCCGGGATCGTCACCGCCGATGGCGAGATCGTGTCGGCGACGGTGAACGCGGGCTTGATGCGAACCACGACCGAGGCTTTTGCCGGCACGGTGTTGTTCCTGCGCTTGCGCGAGTCGGCAAGATCGGCAGCGGTGGCACCCACTGCCCGCGTTGCTGAAGAAGGCGGGGCCGTTGCCACGTCTACGCCACGGCCCCGCTTGGGGCCGGCGTCCCCTAAGCCCAAGAAAGTGGGGCGAGCGACGCCGGCAGTGAAAGCCAGCCGGCGTCGCTCGCCGCGCGCAAAGGCCGCTACCGGCAAGTCGGCGCGACGGCACGCAACTCCACCGCCGCGACCGCGTTAAGCAGCCAGGTTGCACCGCATCGCAGCCCGTGTTCGGATAGAGCCCAGTGGGAGGACGAAATGAAACAAGCCCTAGCCATGGTGTTAGCTGCAGCACTGAGCCTTTCGCCCGTAGCCTGTGCTAAGAAGCCCGTGACCGCACCGCGGGCGGTTGTGCCGGAAACGGTGTCGTCGGAACTACGCGTGGCGGCAACGGCGGCGAAGAAGTTCGGCGATATGGTCGCGCTCGGCGTCGGGGTGTCGAACGGATCGGCCAAGAACTACGTCATTTCAGCCGACCGGGTACTGGCGCTGGATGCCGGCGGCAACCGGGTGGCGCCCCTTTCAGTTGAAGAGGCGGCGCGGCAAGCCGGCGGAGCCACGGCATTGGTGGCTGGCCTCGAGGGTGCCGGCGGGGGCGCGTTGCTCACCGGTTTGTTGGGCGCCATTCCGGGGGCACTCATTGGTGCGGCCCAGGGCGGGGGCTCGGGGGCGGCCAAGGGTGCCGCCATCGGTGCCGGCATCGGCATCGCCGTCGGCGCGGTCGGCGGCTTCTACGAATCGAAGACCAAGACCGAGCGGGAGATCATCGATCAGCTCGGCGGCCTTTACCTGGCCGAGAAGGTGTCCAAGCCGGGTCTGCCGGTGAGCGGTTTTGTGTTCTTCCCGGCAGATAGTTACCAGGGCGTGCGCGTGGTGGCGCTGGAGCAGGGCAGCGGCGAGGTGAAGGAGATTGCCGGCCCCATGGTGGCGCAGCCGGGGAGCTGAACCCGCCTACTCCGGCACGGTGACCCAGAACTTACTGATAGCGACGACCAGCGTCCGCGGTGCTCGTGGCGATGCCTGCCAGCCGCAACGCATCTTTGGTCGTGGCACGTACGGTGTGGCGCATTGCCGGCGGATCACTCGGGTGAAGCATCGTGGTCTTGCCAAGATTCTGGGTGCGTCGTACGTTCCGCACTAAGGCGGTGAGAAGAGAAAAGACGGCAGTTAGAAGATGATGGCGTCGCCATCGACGGGAGAGGTGTTCGCTTGTTGACAAGGGCCTTCCAATGGGTGACCCCGCTCAGTGCTTACGGTTCCAGCCGTCCGGTCTTCTCACGCGTCGAGAGCACCTCGACCAACTCCGCCACGACCTTCACCTGGTCCTCGACCGTGTCCGTCAAGACGACCGGCTCGAAGTCGGGATTGACAGGCTTGAGCGTGATGCGCTCGTGGCGCCAGGAGTCGCCCCGCTTCGCCTTCGCGCTCTCGTAGCGCTTCACGGTGTAGCGCTGCCCGGTCTCGGGATCGGTGGCGTCGCGGAGCTGCACGAGAACGGTCTTACCCTGGCGCGTGCCTTCGACTGGCGCGCGGAACAGGCAGTACGAGGCGTCGGGGATGGCAGGCTCCATGGACTTACCGGTGACCTGGGCGACAAACATCCCGGGGCGTAGGCGGTGATGTGACTCGATGGCGACCCACTCGAAGCCATCGTCCTCGATGTGCTGCGCGTCGCCGAAGGCGCCGGCCGCGGCCTTGAGCGGAACGAGTGGTATGCAAGTGACGTAGCGATTCTCGGGGCGGCCTTCGACGAGCCGCAATCCCGGCGGGAGCGCCCGATCGGCCGCCGCCGCCCTCGCGGCCACCGAGCCGGCTCGCAGTCGCCGGTACGCTTCGGAAGACATCCACCCACTGACGATCTCACGGAAGGGCGCGTCGTTCATGTAGCGGACGAAGATCTCCTCGTTCTGGTCCATGCGCTCGACGAACAGCCGCTCCAAGAGATTTCTGAACACGAGCTCGAACTTGTCCGCCGGGTTCACCGCGGCTGCCTGGCGCAGCCCGTCATCCGTGACCGCCGCCTCGACGATCTGATCGAAAAAGAGCTGGTCGGCTTGATTGAAGTCCGTGCCGAAGCGCTCGTTGACCAGGTCGATGAGCTGCGAGAGCGGGACGGCTTCCTCGCGCGCCACTCCGGACCCGACCTCCTTCGGCCCGTCGAGCGGCTGCCCCTTGCCCCCTTCGAGCGAAATCGAGCCCTCGCTGATCTTCTGGAGCCGGTAGTACTCGAGCCGCACATCGTCGTCGAACTGGTAGGCCGGCCCGCTTCGGCGGCGTGGCAGCTTGGCCGCCAGATGACGCAAGAACACGTACAGGCGCTCGAGGTCCGAGTCCTGATATGGGATGACCTGACTCAGGAAGCCGTAGAGGTTGCGGAAAGCCTGCACCTTGCCGCGCCAGAGCTCGGCCTCATCCTCTTCGTCTCTCTGGCGTACAGTGAACCGTGACACCGCGGGATCGAGCGCCGCGTTCATGGCCTGGTGGTCCTGGGCGCTCTGGCGCTGCTTCGGCTTGAAGTACACGGAACAGAACCGCTCGACTTCTTCGTCGAGGTAGATCCCCGACGCGTCCAGTTCGCCCTTGATCGCGTACATGCGGGCGGGATCGACCTCTTCCCCCATCTCCGCCCCTTCGTAGTAGACCTTGAACGCCTCGCGGATCTCCGCCCGGTCGTTCACGAAGTCGAGGACGAAGGTGTCTTCCTTGAGCGGGTGCGTCCGATTCAGGCGCGAGAGGGCCTGCACGGCCTGGATGCCGGCAAGCCGCTTGTCCACGTACATCGTGTGCAGGAGCGGCTGGTCGAAGCCGGTCTGGTACTTCTCCGCGACGAGCAGCACCTGGTATTCCTGCGTCGCGAACTTCTCGGGAAGCTCCTTCTCCCGAATGCCGAGGTTCATCTTCTCCTCGGTGTACGCCACGTCCGGAAGCTTGTCGTCCTGAACCGTTCCCGAGAACGCGACCAGCGCCTTGATCGCGTAGCCCTTCTCCCGGATGTAGTCGTCGAAGCTCTGCTTGTAACGCACCGCTTCGAGCCGCGAACCCGTGACCACCATCGCCTTGGCGCGGCCGCCGATCTTATGCCGTGTGACGGCCTGGAAGTGCTCGACCATCACCTCGGTCTTCTGCGCGATGTTGTGGGGGTGCAGCCGAAGAAACCGAGCGAGCGCTTTGGCCGCCTTCTTGCGCTCGACGTTGGGGTCCTCCTCGCAGGACTTGAGCAGCGTGTAGTAGGTCGCGTAGGTCGTGTAGTGCTTGAGCACGTCGAGGATGAAGCCTTCCTCGATCGCCTGGCGCATCGTGTAGCGGTGGATCGGCTCGCCGTTGCGGCCGAATACCGCCAGCGTCTTGTGCTTCGGCGTCGCCGTGAACGCGAAGAAGCTCAAGTTCGCCTGCCGGCCGCGCTTGGCCATGCTGCGGAAGAGCTCTTCCAGATCCTCGCGACCCTCCTCGGCGGCGCGCTTGCGCGCCTCTTCCTGCAGGTCCTCGCCGCCGAGAACCTCCTTGAGATCTGTTGCGGTCTCCCCGCCCTGCGAGCTGTGGGCTTCGTCGATAATCACGGCGCAGCGTCGGGTGGGTAGGGTGCCCGTTCCCTGCTCACCGCGCTCCTCGGCCATCTTGAGCAACTGGCGCGAGACGAACGGAAACTTCTGCAGGGTGGTGATGATGATCGGAACGGCGTTCTCCAGTGCTTCGGCGAGTTGCCGAGAGCGCTCGTCGATTTGCTGCACCACGCCGCGCTTGTGCTCGAACTGGTAGATCGTGTCCTGGAGCTGCTGGTCGAGCACGACGCGGTCGGTGACCACGATCACGCTGTCGAAGACTCGCTGGTTGGCGGCATCGTGCAGGGACGCGAGCCGATGGGCGAGCCAGCCGATGGTGTTGCTCTTGCCGCTGCCCGCTGAGTGCTCGACGAGGTAGTTGTGGCCCACGCCCTCGGCGCGAGCCAAGGCCACCAGGCGTCGCACGGCGTCGAGCTGGTGGTAGCGCGGGAAGATCATGGACTCGACCTTCACCTTGCGGCCCTGATCGTCGCGCTTCTCGTCGATCTGTAGGTGCAGGAAGCGCGCGAGGATGTCGAGCAGGCTGTCGCGCTGCAGGACCTCCTCCCACAGGTAGGCTGTGCGATAGGTGCGCCCGGCCGGGTCGGGCGGGTTCCCCGCCCCGCCGTCGCAGCCCTTGTCGAAGGGCAGGAAGTGCGTCGCGCTGCCGGCCAGCCGTGTGGTCATCTGCACCGACTCGGTATCCGCGGCGAAGTGGACCAGCGTGCGGCGCTTGAACTCGAAGATCGGCTCACGCGGATCGCGGTCCCGCTGGTACTGCCGCCGCGCGTCCTCGACCGTCTGTCCGGTGAGCGGGTTCTTGAGCTCCACCGTGGCGATGGGGATGCCGTTCAGACTCAGTGTGATGTCGAGCGACTTCTCGGAACGGGCCGAGAACCGAAGCTGGCGGGTCAGGGCAAGCCGGTTGGCGGCGTAGCGCGCCTCGAGCTCCGGGTTCAGCTCGTGGGCGGCCTTGAAGAACGCCACGCGCAGGGTCCGGCCGTAGCACTTGAAGCCGTGTCGCAGCGTGCCGAGCGAGCCGTTCGCGTCCATCCACTTGCACAGGTCGGAGAGGATCTGCTCCCCGGTCTTGGCGCCGTGCAGCGCGTCCAACTTCGCCCACTCCGCGGGCTGGGTGTCGCGAATGAACGCGAGCACTGCCTCGGGGAAGATCGCGCGCTCCCTATCGAAGCCCTCGCGGTCGACGGACACGTACCCGCTCTGGAGGAGATGCGCCTCGATGACGGTCTCGAAGGCCGCTTCGGAGTGCCTGCCCGTCATGATGTGCCTCCCATGAGGCCGAAGCGGACACCCAGTTCCCTCAGCATGAGAAACGTGTCTCGGTGGGTCACGTTGAACTGCACGCAGACGTCCGGGAGCAGCACCCGGTTTCTGGATTCCGGCCGCGACTGCTCGTTGGTCACGACAACGGTTCCGTGCACCATGGAGTAGGCCACCAGCCAACCGTCCGCCTCGGTCGCGAACTTCGCCTTCGCGCGGTCGAAGTACCGAGCGTTGCGCTGGACCCAGAGCATCACTTCTTCGAAGGCCGCGCTCACGTCATCGGCATTGGAATCCAGGAAGAACTCCGTGGGCACCGCGCTCGTGACCCACTGCACCAGATCTTCTTCCTTCCGGCCCAACAGCAACTCGTTCCTGATCCGGTCCAGGCTTCGGATGCTGCCGCGCTCGTATGTCTTCAGCACCGCGCTCCAGAATCCCGGACAAATGTCGAAGGCGTAGTACGCGTTCTTCGCGGCGATGAATACGTCCGAATCGAGCAGGAACGGAGCCGCCTTGCTCATGCCGGCAGGTCCATTCCGAGGCGCCTTGCGTACTCCTGGAAGGCCCCGCCGCGAAGCCCGGTGAGGTCGTAGGCCTCCTTGAAGGTCAATCGTCCTCCCATTGCCGCGCGAATGACGCTGGTCGCGAAGCCCCTCCCGACCCGCGTGTTCTGGTTGTTGTAGAAGTCGCCGCCGCCGACCGCTTTCGCTTGCCGGCGCTCTCGCTGGATATACGCCTCGTAGAACTCGAAGAACGCTTCGCGATTCACGAGACGCACGTCCATCGCGCGGCGACCCGCTACGATCGGACTGACCTTGAAGTGGCGCGCGATCCGTTCGAACGCGTCCGGCGATTTCCCGACCGCCCGCCACTGGTCCCTCAGCTCCCGGGCCGGCACGAGGAACTCGGCCGCTGCCTGATCGCAGAACTTCTCGATGCGACTGTCTCCGGGGAAGAGACCCTCGAATCCGGAAATGCCTTCTCCCTCATGGCCTAGCCAGACATGGGCGAGCTCGTGGGCCATCGTGAACATCTGCGCCGACTTTGCATCTGCGCCGTTCACGAAGATGAGCGGGGCGTAGTGGTCGGTCAGCGCGAAGCCGCGGAACTCTTCCACGCTGAGCTTGCGATGCGTGTTGTTACCGACGACGCCGTTGACGACGGCCATGACGCCGAGGTCCTCGATGCGGCTGCGCAGATCGAGGAGCGCCGCCTGCCAGGTCGGCACCTCGCCGGCCCATCCGTCGCCGAGGCCGACGGCCCGCCGCATCTCCTGCCCGACCGCCGCCGGTTCGTCGTTCAGACGAGCATTGCCCACGAATTCCAACGGGTCCGCCTCACCCTCGATGCGCTCCTCGCGCAGCCAGTCTTGGCGCCGCTGCATCGCGTAGAGGGTGTCGAGCAAGTCCGGGCTCGGACGTGCTGGTCTCTGCGTCACCGTCCGGAAGTCCGGGATCGGCAACGGCTCCTCGGGCACCTCGGGCAAGAACAGGAACCCGAACGGCGTGTGCGTGGCCTTGGCGAACGCCTCGAGCTGCTTGAAGGTCGGCTGCTTCCCGCCGCCTTCCCACTCTGGAAGGCGGGGGAACCTGAGCGCGAGTTCGGATATCTCGTAACCCGCGCGCTCGCAGGCCCAGCGGAGTATTTCGGAGCGGACAGGCACACGGGTTGTCATGGCACTGGCTTCCTATCGCTCATTCTGCCATCCCCACCAACCGCTGGTCCAGCCACCAGACGGCGACCTGACAGAAGGGCTCCAGTTCCCCCGCTCCATCCGTTCGACGCGCACGCTCGCGTTGGAAAGTGGCGCGCGGAACCGCACCGCCAATCCGTCGCTTCTCGTGCCGCCACCAGCTCAATACAGCATCGAGGACTCCCTTCCGGTTGTTCCTGAGGATAGCGAGGTTCAGGTGCAGCACACTCTCGAGCTCTGCGTCGAACGCTGCGTCGTTGGAGCGGATGCTACCGTCCAGCTCGTAGCGAAGCCGCGTCTCGATGTGGTGCGCAGGATCGGCCGGATTCCACTGCAGGTCCCGATCCCCCTTGCGCGTATCGCAATGCTGGAGATTCGGCGGTTGACCGTTACCACCCAGGCATGCACCGAGCAGGTTGCGGTAGTTGAGCTGTTCCGCAGGGTGGTCGCTTTGGCAGCGCCAGTGCTCGATCTTCATGGCGCCGTGGCCGTTGTGGATCCGGTTCATGCAATAGCAGCAGATGCCCCGCTGCTCGGTCACGAGCGAGTAACGTAGTCCGTCCCTGTCGGCGTAGTTGTCGTAGTCCGCATTCTGCATCTGGCGATGCGCCGTCAGGCTCGCCGGCTCCGCACCCTTGGCGATCGGCCTCATTCCTTTCCCTCCACGAAGTCGAGGAGGGTTCGAATGCGCGTCACCTCGGGGTCGCTCTCGCCGAGTCGCTCGACGATCTGCTCCAGGAGCTCCCGGGCCCGGCCGAACTCCTGTCGCCCGATCGCCTGGGAGACTTCCGAGAGGAGGCGCTGCACCTCCTTCGCACGCGGGTCCGAGCCCATCACCTCTTCCAGCACTCGGCTCGAATCGACGCCGTAGGAGTGCGTCGGCGAGTAGACCTGACCGTCCGCAATGATCTGGATCCGTTCGTGCTCGACTTCGCCGATGACCTGGGGCGAATGGGTCGTCGCGATGAACTGGCAACGCGGAAAGGCGGCGCGCAGATTGTGGACGATCTGGCGCTGCCACTTCGGGTGCAGGTGCAGGTCGATCTCGTCGATCAGGACGACCGCCTCGGCCTCGGCCGCCGGGTCCGCAAGCCCGGGGTTGGCCTGTGCCAGCCGGCGGGTCAGATCGAGCACCAGCGCCAGCGTCCCGCGCTCACCATCGGAGAGATAGCGGACCGGGATGGTCGTCGCGCCCCGGTCGATGGAGAGCCGCGGGCGATCCGCGCCGTCGAGTCGCAGGTTCGAGTACCCAGGAAGGAAGCGCCCGACCGCGCCCTGGCAGGCACCTAGGGCGCGGCCTGCCGCCGGACGCTCGCCGCGCATCGACTCCTGCACCCTCATCCAGGCGCCGAACTCCCCGAGCCGCAGCTCCCGATCCGCGAAGGCGTCCGCGAACGCCGCAGCCACGCCCCCTGCAGCGGCGCCCTTGCCCGGCGCGCGCTCCGAGGGCACCGCGCGGTTCGTGGAAAAGAGCACCGCGAGCGGTCGTCCGCCGGGCTCGGCTCCAGTGACCGGCGGCGGTGCTTCGCCAAGGAACTCCGCCTTCTCCGGTGTGTCGTGGACCTGCTCGCGCGGCATTCCCGCCTTCCTCTGCTGCGGAGCGCTCGACTCACGCGGCTTGTGGACGAGGTAGGCGTAGTCCCGTGCACCGATCTGGACACCGCACTCGACCGTGAGGGCATCCGCCCCGATCCGGATGTCGTCCAGGTCGAACGCCTCGACCCGGCCGCGCAGCTTGTTTACCCGCTTCGCCACCGCCGAAAGGCAAACGCCGAGTGCATCCAGCACGCTCGTCTTCCCGACGCCGTTGACGCCGACGATGAGATTGACGCCCGCCTGAAAGCGGAACTCGGCCGCTTCGATGGCGCGCAGATTGGCGAGCCTGAGGTGCGTGACGATCATGCCGCGCTCCCGACGTCGATCTGACCGGTCACAGCCGCGGCAATGAGCGCGGAGCGGCGCTCTTTGAGCAACGCGATCGTCGCTTCCGTTGCCACTCGTAGGGCATCGAGGCGGCGAGTCGCGTCGGCAATGTGGGCGACGATTTCACGCTGTTCGGCCGCAGGAGGGAGGGCAACTTCGAGACGCCCAAGTACCTCAGTTTCGAGCTTCCGCGTCCCGTGCGCAGAGGCATCCGCAAGTGACACGACATGCTCTTCGTGTCCACGAAAGAAGTCTCTAAGGAAACGAGGCTCGAGCGATCCGCAGCAACGGAGGGCCTTCATGTCTTGATTGATCGTGACGGGTGCAGCCGTGACCGCTGCAGGAAAGCTGTGCGCCAGGATCATTCCTCTCACCACGATCAGAACGGCGCCGGGCGCGACTAGTCGCAAGGAGCCTTTCGATAGAGCCAACTCGCTGACGTGATCCTCGGCGTCGGCGATCTCGCCTCGCTTCATGTCCTTAGGAGATACCCATGGCATCTCCCCGTCCCAATACTCTCGGCGTCCCGTGTCAGGCGTGGCGCCGCTGGTGAAGGCAACCAAGAAGCGGAGTGCCACGGTATCCCAATGCGCCGGAATCTCGCCGAGCCACGGGATGCCCGAGTCGTGGAGCGGGGCGCGGGGGTCAAGGCCGCGCGTGACGGCGCGGGTGATGAGCGCGCGGCGTTTCTCGGCCAGCAGCGCGAGCACCCGCTCCTTCGCCGCCACGAGCGCATCCAGCCGCGCCGTCTCGCGGTCGAGGTAGTCGGCGATGGCGCGCTGGACAGCGAGCGGCGGCACCGGAAGCATCGACGCTCCGATGTCGGCCTTTGGTATTCCAAAACGCGTCACACCGTTTGCAGAAAGCTCCAACTGAACTCGCACAGGCTTTGCCTGTAGGCAGCGGAAGAGAAAGCCCCCCTCGATTCGCTCCTTGCGCGGCCGCAGCAGCGCCAGGTGATAGCCGCACACGAGATCGCTGGCCGTTTCGCGAACGAGTGCGGGTACGCCGATGTCGTCCCACGACTCCGAGTCCTTCGTGATGATCACATCGCCAATCGCCAGACCGAACTTCTCGATCTCGGTCTCCGTTGCAGTTCCCTGCATGAAGTCGAGGCCGAGCGTGATGAACTCATTGTTGTAAACGTCCGTGTAGTTGCAGAGTCGAACAGGTACCTCGTCATCCGCGGGCACCTTGTCAACGTTGCTCACGATATAGTCAGCCGTCGCGCGGAGGGGCTTCGCCTTCCACGCGCGCGGAAGTGCGCTAAGCCAGGGAAGCTCCTTCACTCCGTCACCTCCCGCAGCAACCGCAGGATCTGGTCCTCAGCCTTCTTCAGATCCGCGTCGATCTCCTCCAGCGGTCGCGGCGGCGTGTACTTGTAGAAGTGGCGGTTGAAGTTGATCTCGTAGCCGACCTTGTCCTTGCTCCGGTCCATCCAGGCGTCGGGCACGTGAGGGCGCACCTCGCGCTCGAAGTAGGCGTCGATGTCTTCCTTGAGCGGCACGTTCTCGAGGTCGCGCAGGTCCGGGTCGGGCTCGTAGCCGTCGTCGCGCCCGCCCCTGGCGACCGGCTCGGCTTCCGGGTCCTTCTGCGTGAAGACGCTGCGGAAGAGCTTCTGCTCGGGCGCCCTCCAGCGCGATTTCCGCGCGTGCAGCAGGTTCTGGATGCGCTCCCAGACCGCGTTCCAGTCGCGCAGCGAGTCGCGCCCGACCGTCTGGTCGATGCCCTGGATGTCGTCGAGCAAGTGCGGGCAGGCGTCGAGGAAGCGCGCCTTGTCCTCGGTAGTCATCCGGTAGGTGAGGCGCAGCGGCCGCTCGACGGTGACGCGAGTGTAGCCGAAGTCGGCGTTGTCGAAGACCTTGGAGCGCTCGCCGTCCTCGATGCGGCCATAGAGCCGGACGACCTCCTCGATCTGCTGCGCCGTGACATGGCGGCGCTTGTCGCCGAGGCTGCGCTTGGACTCCTCGCTCCCGCCGGCCGTCCAGAGCTCGCGCGCGTCGACAAGCTGGATCTTGCCCTTGCGCCCCCTCTCTTTCCGATTGGTGACGATCCAGACATAGGTGCCGATTCCGGTGTTGTAGAACATCTGCTCGGGCAGGGCGACGATGGCCTCGAGCCAGTCGTTCTCGATGATCCACTTGCGGATGTCGCTCTCGCCGGAGCCCGCGCCCCCGGTGAAGAGCGGCGAGCCGGAAAAGACGATGGCGAGGCGCGAGCCGTGCTTGTGCTCGGCCGGCCGCACGGGCTCGAACTTGGCGATCATGTGCTGCAGGAAGAGCAGCGCGCCGTCGTTCACGCGCGGCAGGCCCGCGCCGAAGCGGCCAGCGAAGCCCAGCTTGTCGTGCTCGCGCTCGATCTCCTTTTGCTGCTTCTTCCAGTCCACGCCGAAAGGCGGGTTGGTGAGGAAGTAGTCGAAGGTCTCGCCCGCGAACTGGTCCTCGGTGAAGCTGTCGCCGAAGCGGATGTTGTTGCCGCCGCCGTTGTGATCGACCTGCTTCATCAGCATATCCGAGGCCGCGGTGGCAAAGGCGCGCTTGTTGTAGTCCTGGCCGTAGACGTAGAGCTTCGCTTCGCGGTGGTGGTCGCGCAGGTAGTTCTGCGCCTCGGCCAGCATGCCGCCCGTGCCGCAGGCAGGGTCGAGGAGCTTGCGTACGGTGCCGGGCGTGGCTAGTAACTTGTCGTCGTGAATGAGCAGAATGTTCACCATCAGCCGGATGACGTCGCGCGGCGTGAAGTGGTCGCCCGCGGTCTCGTTGGCCAACTCGTTGAAGCGTCGAATGAGGTTCTCGAAAAT
>JACQVA010000114.1 GCA_016210005.1 Deltaproteobacteria bacterium
CGCGAAGGCGTGGGGCGGGCATCCAGGGGCGGTGGGGCTCCGGATGGATTCCCGCCTTCGCGGGAATGACGGAGGGAAATCTGCGCGCCACGCCAAGACTTTCGGCCATAGTAGTTCAGGGCAGGTAGCTCGCCGCGGAGGAGGGTCAGGGTCAGGCTCCCAGTCCGAGCCATCACTCACCAGCCCCGATCCCTGAGCGCGAGCCACGAACACAAACCACGAGTCTCGAGTCACTAATGACGAACACCACTCACGAACACCAATCACGATCGGAGGCGGCGATGATGTCACGGGACACGAAAGCATTCCCAGCGGCGGCAGTGGTTGCGGTCGTGCGGCTTGGGCTGCCGGCGCTGGTGGCAGCAGCGCCGCTCGCGGACGGCGGCGTCAAGTGCTGGGGGTCAACAGCGCGCTACTCCCGCTGTCGACCGATCCGCAGACGGTGGCGGGATCGCCCATGAAGCAGGGGCTGCCAAGGCACGCCGCCCATCGGCTGCCTCTATGCACGATGCGCCTGCATATACGCCCGCAGCAGCGTGTTGATCCGCGTCTGGTAGCCACGGCCCCGGCCTTTGAACCACGCCAGGACATCGCGGTCGACGCGCAACGTCAGCTGCGCCTTCGCAGGCATCGGCTTGAGTCCCCGGCGCACCACGGCCCGGGCGAACATCTCAGGGCTGATTTCCGGAGCGTCGCTCAGATCAATGGCGCGGTCGGCGAGGGCGTCGACGCGTGCCCAGTTGGTCCGCGACTTGGGTGAGGAAATGCGCTTCTTCATGTTTGGTTGCCTTTCGCACCGAAAGAATCCGAATGGTGTCGCCGCGCTCGGTGTGGGCGACGACGGCCGTGCGGCCTTCGAGCAGTCCCACGGTGAGAAATCGTGCCTCGCCGTAGTCCAGCCGATCATCTGCGACCGTGAGAGTAAGCCCATCGAAGAGCGCGTCCACGCCGGCGAAGTCGATGGCGTGTTTGCGCAGATTGGCGCGGCGCTTGGCTTCGTCCCACTCGAACCGCACCGGTCATGTGTAGTGACAAATCGGCGTTACGTCAATCTGGCCTCGCCGATGGCAGGGGCCGCTGCGCGGCGGTTGCGCTAATGCCGAGAGAGCCACGAACCCGGGTCCGCTCCTCTGCGGCACCCATTCGACAGCCCCAGCGCGGGCTGACGCCCGCAACCCAAAGCTCGACAGGGGTATTCCGTCATGCCCGCAATCTTTAGAGCTTGCCCCCGCGAAGGCGTGGGGCGGGCATCCAGGGGCGGTGGGGCTCCGGATGGATTCCCGCCTTCGCGGGAATGACGGAGGGAAATCTGCGCGAACTACGCCAAGACTTTCGGCCATAGTAGTTCAGGGCAGGTAGCTCGCCGCGGAGGAGGGTCAGGGTCAGGCTCCCAGTCCGAGCCATCACTCACCAGCCACGAGCCACCAATGACGAACACGATAGGAGAAGGCAATGATGTCACGGGTCACGAGAGTTTTCTCAGCAGCGGCAGTGCTGGCGATCGGGCTGCTCGGGCTGCCGGCGCTGGTGGGCGCGTTGCCGCTGGCGGCGGGTGACTCCCACACCTGCTTGCTGACCTCAGGGGGCGGGGTGAAGTGCTGGGGGAACAACGACTATGGCCAGCTCGGTGATGGCACGACGACTGGCCGCACGACGCCGGTGGACGTGACGGATTTGACTAGCGGCGCGTCGGTAGTGGCGACCGGCAACCTCCACACGTGTACGCTGACGGCGGCGGGCGGCGTGAAGTGCTGGGGCTACAATTTGGACGGCCAACTCGGCGACGGGTCGACGGGGTGGGGTAGCAGCACCCCGGTGGACGTGACCGGGCTCACCAGCGGCGTGACGGCACTTGCAGCGAGCTACCACACGTGCGCGCTGCTGCTGGGAGGTACAGTGAAGTGTTGGGGGCTGAACGCTAGCGGTCAGCTCGGCAATGGGACGGCCACGAATCAAACGACACCGGTCGACGTGTCGGGACTGAGCGGGGTTACCGCCCTGGTGGCGGGGGACAATCACACCTGCGCGCTGACAGCGGGCGGCGGCGTCAAGTGCTGGGGCCTCAACAACTACGGGCAGCTTGGCGACGGGACGACCACTCAACGTGAGACGCCCGTGGACGTCACGGGGCTCAGCAGCGGCGTAACGGGCCTGGCAGCGGATGGGCTCCATACCTGTGCGGTCACGGTCGCCGGAGGGGTAAAGTGTTGGGGAGCGAACTACGTTGGGCAACTCGGCGACGGGACGACCACGAGCCGCGCGACCCCAGTCGATGTATCGGGCCTGAGCAGCGGCATCATGGCCGTGGTAACGGGCAGCAACCACACCTGCGCGCTGACCGTAGCGGGCGGGGTGAAGTGCTGGGGGCACAATGCCTACGGCCAAATCGGCGACGGCACGACGGCGGATCGCTCGACGCCGGTGGACGTGAGCGGGCTGAGCAGCGGAGTAACGGCGGTGGAGGTAGGTGGCGATCACACCTGCGCGGTGACGGCGGCGGGCGCGGTCAAGTGCTGGGGCCGCAATAGCTCTGGTCAGCTCGGCGATGGCACGACGACCAACCGCAGCGTGCCGGTTTCTGTGCTCATCGATCCCCTCCCGACGGCGTCGCCGACGTTGACGCCGACTGTTACACCCACCCCGACCCTAACGCCGACGGCGACCCCCGTCCCGCCGCCACCAAATGATGCGTGCAGCAATGCCGAAGATGTCGACGCCCCCTCAGTCGGCTACTTTGAAACCACCGCCGAGACCAGCACGGCAACGACCGACCCCGCCGATCCGGTACCGAGCTGCGGCGCCGGCCACCGCGACAAGAACGTCTGGTACCGCTTCACCGCGGCCCAAAGCGGAACACTGAAGATCAACAGCGTTTACGGCACCGCCTACGACACCGTGGTCGCGGTGTACACAGGCTCGTGCGGCGCCCTGGCCCCGGTTATCGGCGGCTGTCACGACGACCCCGATGACGACAGCTATTTCTCATCTCAGCGGATGTTTCCCGTTATCGGTGGCACGACCTATCTGATTGCGGTCAGCGCCTACAACAACGACGGGGGCACGCTGAAGCTCAACTTCAGCTCCCGCGTGACCTCGGCGACGTTCACGGTCAACTCCACCGTCGATGCGGCGGACGCGGCTCCGGGCAACGGCGCGTGTGCCTCCGCCGCCGGCGCTTGCACGCTGCGCGCCGCCGTGCAGGAGGCAAATGCACTGGCGGGCGCGCAACAAATCGTGCTGCCCGCCGGCACTTACGCGCTCACGCGCACCGGCGCGAATGAGAACAGTGCCGCCACCGGTGATCTCGACATCACCGCCGAAGTCACGATCGTCGGGGATGGTGCCGCCACCACGATCATCGACGGCACCCTGCTGGACGACCGTGTTTTCGATGTTCGCGGCTCCTCCACGATCGCCTCATTCTTCGGGCTCGCCATCCAAAACGGCACCGTCAGCGGCACCGGCGGCGGCATTAATGTAGCCGGCGGACTCACGCTCATCGACTGCGTCGTCAGCGGCAACCGCGCGATCGGAAGTTCTACCGACGGCGGCGGTATCTACAACACCGGCTGGCTGACGCTGCTCGATAGCCGGGTACTAAACAATCGAGCTTCAGGCGACGGCGGCGGCATCGCCAACGCCGGCGCTAGCGGCTCCTTCTATGTCGGCGGTTGCACAATCGCCGGCAATACGCTCACGGGCACCGTCGGCGACGGCGGCGGCATCCACGCCGTCGCCAACTCCTTTGCGCACGTCGAGCGCAGTACGATCAGCGGCAATCAGGCTAAGCGCCACGGCGGCGGGGTTGCGGTCGGCAGCAATCAGTATCTCGCGCTCGTCAATACCACGGTGAGCGCAAACAGCGCGAACGTCGACGGTGGCGGCACTTATGCCAACAATCCGTACACCGCAACGTCAACGGGGCAGCTGGCGCTATACACTGCGACCATCACCGGCAACATCGCCGATGCCGACAGCAACGGGACGGGCGAAGGCGGCGGGATCAGGTCAGCGGTCAATTCTGCGACCACGGCCTATGCCACCATCGTTGCCAGCAACATCGACCGAGGGGGTCAGTCACCGGATTGCTCGGCTGTGGCCGGCGGCATCCACTCTAACGGCGGCTTCAACTTGGTTGGCAAGTCCAACAACTGCAACTGGAGTGCCGGCACCGGCGACCAATTCGGCACCATAGCCGCACCCCTCGACCCCCAACTCGGCCCCTTGCAGAACAACGGCGGCACCACCGAAACGCATGCACTCCAGCCCACAAGCCTAGCGATCGATGCCGCTGGAGATTGCACCGCTCCATATAGCTCTGGTCCGAAGGACCAGCGCGCCGCGCCGCGCCGTGTGCCGTGTGACATCGGCGCGTACGAGTTGCAGCCGGCCCCTACCGCCACACCCACGGTGACGCCGACCGCGACGCCCACGCCGACCGCCACCCCCACCAGCACGCGCACACCGACGCGCACGAGCACCGTCACCAGCTCTCCCACCGTGACGCCGAGTGCGACAGCGACCGCTACCACTACGAACACCTTCACGCCGACCGGGCCGAGCATGACGCCAACCTCAACGCCGACCGTCACGCCCACGCAAACCGCAACGGGAACCGCTACGCCGACGGGATTGGCCGACGACAGCTTCAATCCAGGAGCAGACTTCTACGTCGAAGCCGTCGTGGTGCAAGCCGACGGCAAGATCGTGGTCGGCGGCTCCTTCACCACGCTCGGCGATCAGCCGCACGCCGGCATCGGGCGGCTCAATGCCGATGGCTCGCTGGACACTACCTTCAATCCGGGAATGGGCGGCGCGGTCTACGGCCTGGCATTGCAGCCCGACGGCAAGATCGTGGTCGGCGGATATTTCACTACAGTGGCCGGTCAGTCGCGCAACAACATCGCGCGGCTCAACGCCGATGGCTCGCTGGACACTGCGTTCAATCCCGGAACGGACGGCGTTGTTCACGGCCTGGCATTGCAGCCCGACGGCGGAATCTTGGTTGGTGGCCGTTTCAGTACGCTCGGCGGCCAGCCGCGTAACAACCTTGGCCGGCTCAATGCCGACGGCTCGCTGGACACCGTCTTCAACCCGGGAGCGAGCGTGTCGGGATCCGACGCAACGGTTTACGCCCTCGCGACACAGCCCGACGGGAAGATTCTCGCCGGCGGCTTCTTCTCCACCCTCGGCGGCCAAACGCGCCGCGCCATCGGTCGCCTCAATGCCGACGGCTCACTGGACACCAACTTCAATCCTGGGACAACGACCCCCTCAATTTTTGCCCTGGCGTTGCAGGCCGACGGCAAGATTCTGGCCGCCGGCAACTTCTTCAAACTGGCCGGTCAGTTGCGCGCGGCGATCGGTCGACTTAACGCCGACGGATCACTGGACACCAGCTTCGACCCCGGCACGGACGGTACGGTCTACGCCCTTGCGCTCCAAGCCGATGGCAAGATTCTGGTGGGCGGCGATTTCACCACGCTCGGCGGCCAGCCGCGCTTCCGTATCGGCCGGCTCAATCCCGATGGCTCGCTGGATATGAGCTTCGTTCGCTCTGACACGAACAGTAATGTCGAGAGCCTCGCCCTGCAGGCCGATGGCAAGATTCTCGTGGGCGGCAACTTCACCATGCTGGCCCACCAGCCCCGAGCCTCCGTCGGTCGCTTGAACAACCCGGATGCGGCGCTGCAAGACCTCGGCATCGACGCGGCCGGCACAACCGTCACGTGGTTGCGCAGCGGCGCGAGCCCAGAAGTCGATCGGGTGACCTTCGAGTCTTCCACCGACGCGCTCAACTACACGCCGCTCGGTGAAGGCACGCGCATCGCGGGCGGCTGGCAATTGAGCGGTCTGACGCTACCCGCCGGGCAAGACCTGTTCATTCGTGCCCGCGGCTTCTACGCGCAATCGTCGGGGTCAAGCTCCATCATCGAGTCCGTGCGCAATGTGTACGTGGTGTTGTCCCCGACCGCGACTGCGACCGTCACGCCAAGTGCGACTTCCACATCAAGCGCCACGCTGACGCCGACAGCGACGCCATCCGCTACCGCTCCGAGCACAGCCACGCCAACCGCAACTCGCACGGCAACGCCGACCTCGACACCCACTGCGACGTCGACGGAAACGGCGACAGCCGCGCTGACGCCGACAGCGACACACACCGCTACAGTGACGGCCACTCACACAGAGACGCCGACTTCTCCTCCAACTGCGACCGCCTCTCCGACGCTGAGTCCCAGCGCGACCAGCGAGCCAACGGCGACCGCGACCGACTCACCAACCCGAACCACAACCGCGACCAATTCCCCGACGACGACAGCGACGCCGACGCGCACAGCAACGCCCACGCAGACAGCAACGCCCAGCCCCACGGCCACGAATACTCCCACGGCGACACCGACCGGCACCGCTACCCTCACGCCCACCACCTCGCCCAGCGCCACAGCTTCTGCAACGCCGACACCGAGCACAACCAGTACGCCGACTCGAACCATGACGGCAGCTCCGACGCCGACGGCCACCGGCACGGCCACCCCGGCCACATCACCCAGCGTGACACCAACCGCTACCGCCACCCACAGCGCTACAACCACAGGCACAGCCACGCCTTCGCTCACCCAGACGCCGGCCGCTACCAGCACCAGCAGCCCGAGCGCGACCGCGACTGGAACCGCCACCGGCACCAGCACGCCGACGCCCTCGCCGCTGCCGACCGCGACCGCAATCGTGTGCACGGGTGATTGCCAGGCCGACGGTCAGGTCACGATCGATGAGCTCGTCATCGGCGTCAACATCGCGCTCGGGAGCGACAGCCTCGATCATTGCGTGTCGTTCGACTCCGATGGGGACAACACCGTCACCGTGGATGAACTGGTGGCGGCGGTCGGCAACGCGTTGAACGGCTGCCACCCCGCGGCCGCCCTCAGCGCCATGCGGTAGCCTGCGTCAGCCCGTGAAAACCCGTTCAATCCGTTGAACTCCGTTGTAGAGAACGGAGAAGAAAGAAGGCTTACAACGGATTTGGCGGATCAAACGGATTGGGCGAATTCGGACAGGGTCGCCGCACCAACGATGCAGCGCAAGCCTTGGGAGCCGCTCCGTCAAATCGGTTCAATCGTTTTTAGTCCGTTGTGAAGAACGGAAGCGGGGGAGGAGTCGCGCAAGTGTACCTCCACGAAGAGATTGCCGCCGAGGCGCTCAACAAGACCCTGGGCGGTTGCGCACGGTTTCTCGACGTCATTGCGGCGGCGAGCGGCCGGTGGCTGAACTACTCCAAGCTCAGCTCGGACGCGGAGATTCCAAGTGTGGCCGGCACTAGAAGCGCCGGCCGCGCTGCCGTAACGACGGGAGGCGCATCCTCTTCTTCGGACGCACGTCTCAGGCGGAACTCGCCTCTAACCAGCGCTCGGCGTCGATAGCGGCCATGCAGCCGCTGCCGGCGGCGGTGATGGCTTGGCGATACTTGTTGTCCTGGACATCGCCGCAGGCAAATACGCCCTCGACGTTGGTGGCGGTCGAGCCGCTCTGGGTCACAATGTAGCCGGCGCTGTCCATCGTAAGCTGTCCGGTGAACAGCTGGGTGTTGGGTTGATGGCCGATGGCCACGAAAACGCCGTCGCACTTGCAGTCCGTGCTGGCGCCGGTCTTGACGTTATGCAGCCGCACCCCGGTCACACCGGCGGCGTCGGGCGTGCCGTAGATCTCGTCGATGACCGAGTCCCAGATGAAGCCGATCTTGTCGTTGCGCCGGGCGCGCTCCTGCATGATCTTGGAGGCGCGCAGCTCGTCGCGGCGATGGACGATGGAGACCTTGCTGGCGAACTTGGTCAAGAAGATGGCCTCCTCCACGGCGGTGTCGCCGCCGCCGGCCACGAGCAGCTGCTTGCCTTTGAAGAAGAAGCCGTCGCAGGTGGCACACGCCGACACACCGTGGCCCATCAGGCGCTTCTCCGATTCGAGCCCGAGCAACTTGGCCGAAGCGCCGGTGGCGATGATCAGCGCATCGCAGGTGTAGCGGTCATTGCCCGCGGCCACCGCGAACGGCCGGCGCGCCAACTCCACCGCGGTGACGTCGCTGAAGAGACAGACGGTGCCGAAACGCTCGGCCTGCTTCTTGAACAGCTCCATCATCTCCGGCCCCATGATGCCGGCGGGGAAGCCGGGATAGTTTTCGACCTCAGTCGTGATAGTAAGCTGGCCGCCGGGCTGGGAGCCCTCGAACACCACGGGCGCCAAGTTGGCGCGCGCGGCATACAGTGCGGCGGTCAGGCCGGCGGGGCCTGATCCGATGATGATCAGTTGGTGGTGACTCATAGGGGAGGACTTATAGTGGCGCTCCGACACACAGGCAAGACGAAGCGCGCGGCCCAGCCGCGTCTCTCCCATATCGATGCGCAGGGCCGAGCCCAGATGGTCGATGTCGGGGCCAAACCGGTCACCGAGCGCGTCGCGGTGGCGCGCGGGACCGTGCGCATGCAGCCCGAAACCCTGCGGCTCATTCGCAGCCGCCGCGTGGCCAAGGGCGACGCGCTAGCAACGGCGCGGGTGGCCGGCATCATGGCGGCCAAGCGCACCTCCGAGCTGATCCCGCTGTGTCACCCGTTGCCGGTCGAGGTGGTCGCCGTCGACTTCACGCCACTCGCCGACACCGCGCTGGAGATCGAGGCGCGCGTGAAGATCTCCGGCAAGACCGGCGTGGAGATGGAGGCCCTGGCCGCTGTCAGCGTCGCCGCGCTCACCATTTACGACATGTGCAAGGCGGTCGACCGCGGCATGGTCATCACCGACATCCGCCTGATGGAAAAGAGCGGCGGCCGCAGCGGCACCTTCCGCAGAACACCGTGAGTTGCGGTGGCAGCCAGCCGTGACCAGCCAGCCCCACTCGCCGACATCACTGCCCACCTTGCGCCTGCGCTCGGGCAAGGACCGGCCCGTGCGCCTGGGACACCCGTGGGTATTTGCCGGGGCGATCGCCAATCTCGACGCGACCCTGCCGCCGGGCACGCTGGTGCGCTTGGAGTCGGCCGGCGGCGAGTTCCTCGGCATCGGCGCTGCCAACCCAGGCTGTGCGATTGCGGTGCGGCTACTCGCGCACCAGGACCAAGCGATCGACGCCGACTTCATTCGCCGGCGCATTGCGGATGCCCTGGCCTTGCGCCAGCGCCTCGTGCCGCCGGCCACCGACGCCTATCGTTGCATCAACGGAGAAGGCGACTTCCTGCCCGGCATCGTCGTCGATCGCTACGCCGGCGTGCTGGTACTGCAATGCCTCACTGCCGGCGCCGCCGCGCTCCAGCCGCTGGTAGTCGCGGCGTTGGCCGAAACGCTGGCGCCGGAGTGTATCTTCGAGCGCAGCGCCGGCTCGGTGCGGCGCGAAGAGGGTCTGCCGGACCTCGAGCGTGCATTGCACGGCGAGTGGCCGCCCGAGCACGTGGCAGTGCGCGAGCACGGCCTCAGTTTCCTGGTTGACGTGCGGCACGGACAGAAGACCGGCTGGTTTCTCGATCAACGCGACAACCGCCTGCTGGCTCGGCAGCATGCCGGCGGCCGGCGGGTCCTGAATGCCTTCGCCTACACCGGCGGCTTCGGCCTCTATGCCGCCGCCGGCGGCGCGCGCGAGGTGATCTCGGTCGAAAGCTCGGAGCGCGCCCTCGCACTCGGGCGCGAGAACTGGCGTCTGAACGGGCTGTCAGCAGTGCCTGCCGACTTTGTCGAGGCCGATGTGTTCCGCTATCTACGCCAGCCGGGCGAGCCCTTTGATCTGCTCATCCTCGATCCGCCGGCGCTGGCGAAGCAGCGCCGGGATGTGGCGCGTAGCGCGCGGGCATACAAGGACCTCCACCTCCATGCATTTCGCCGCGCCGCCCCGGCGGCGCTGGTGCTGACCTTTAGCTGCTCGGCCCACGTCGGGGCCGAGCTGTTTCGCAAGATCGTCATCGGCGCCGCTGCCGATGCGCGCCGGGAGGTGCGCGTGCTGCGCCAACTGGGCGCGGGTGCGGATCACCCCACCGCCCTGGCCCACGTCGAGGGCAACTACCTGACCGGACTGTTGCTCGCCGTTGCTTAGTACACCATCTCACAAGTTCCGCCATGTGTTCTTTCTGTTCCATGGGCGGCGCGGGGCGCGGGATTCTGACCGGCGGCGCTTTCTGCTACGGTGGCGAACATGAGTGTCGACATTCAGCTCGATCCCCACGAAGCTCGGCTGTTCGGCGTCTTGATCGAGAAGCAGCTCACCACTCCCGATCAGTACCCGCTCTCGCTCAACGCCGCCACCAATGCCGCCAACCAGAAATCGAACCGTGACCCGGTGCTGTTGCTGAGCGAGGAGGAAGTGGCCGCGGCGCTAGAGAGCCTGGAACGGAAGTATCTGGTGCGCCGCGTTTTCAGCCGGGTTGAACGCTACCGCCACAATGGCAAGGAGACCCTCGCTCTCGACTACCCGCATCTGGCGGTGCTGGCCGAGTTACTCATGCGCGGGCCGCAGCAACCGGGCGAGCTGCGCGCGCGAGTGAGCCGTATGACCCAGATCGAGTCGCTCGAACAACTGAATGAGGCCCTGGCACCGCTGCTCGAACGCGGCTTCATCATGCGCCTGGAGCCCAGCTCGGGGGCGCGCGCCGAGCGCTACGTGCAACTACTCAGCCCGGGACTGCATCCGCTCGAAGCCGCCCCGGCAGCGGCTGCGGCCCCAGCGGCAGCTGCCGGCTTGGCGGCGCGTGTCGAAGCGCTCGAAGCCGAGGTGCAGCTCCTGCACCAGCAACTGCAAGCACTCGCCGGCAAGCTCGGCGAGTCACTGATCAACTGATCTGTTCGCTGGCACGGGCGGCAGTTCCCCTTTCCAGATGCGGGTCGCTGCGGGGCTGCGCGCATACGGGGAGTTCCAACCCCAACGGGAACGACTGACGGTGTCATCCGTCGGGCCGCTCCTGGGGCTGCTGTTACATGAAGGCTGGGCGCTCGCCGATGATCTTGCGCGCGCGTAGGTCTTGCAGCTCAGCGGCGGAGAGCCCGAGCTGGCCGCCGAGGATTTCGTCGTTGTGCTGGCCGAGCGTGGGCGGGGGCAGGCGGTGCAAGCCGCGCGGCAGCGCCGAGAACGCCATCGGCTGTCCGGGGTAGCGCGTAACGCCCGTCACCGGGTGTTCCATGACTTGGAAGAAGCCCCGGGCTTCGAGCTGCGGGTTGGGCATCACGAAGTGCGGATTCACCAGCGCTTGCGCCGGCACACCGGCGGCGACGAGCCGCTCGACCACGGCATCGCGCGCCTGAGTCGAGAGCCAGCGCCCGATCTCCTCGTCGAACGCATCGTGGGCTGCACGGCGGCCTGCGGCGGTGGCCAGGCTGGCATCGCACGCCCATTGCGCTCGCTCCATGACCCGACAGAGCCCGGCCCACTGCGCATCGTTGGCTACCGCCAGCGCGATATACTCGTCATTGCCGGCGCAGCGGTACACGCCCTGCGGTGCCGCGGCGGGGCCACGGTTGCCGGCACGCTGGAGCAGCTGCCCGTACGCCGAATACTCGATCACTTGCTCGGCGGCGAGGTTCAACGCTCCCTCCACCAGCGGAACCTCGACGAGCTGCCCCCTGCCCGTTTGCCGCCGCTGTTCCAGCGCCAGCAGCAGGGCAAACACCGCGTTCATGCCGCCGACCGGATCACAGGCGCCGCGTACCACTAGCGGCATGTCGTCGTAGCCGGTGATCCAGGCCATGCCGCTCACTTGCTCTACGGTCATGGCAAAGCCGGTACGATCGCGCCACGGCCCTTCGAGCCCAAAAGCCGGCATGCGCACCATGACCGCGGCAGGGTTCAGCCGCTGCACCGTCTCCCACGTCAGCCCGAAGTGCTCCAGTACCCGCACGGAGAAGTTGTCCATAACCACGTCCGCCTGGCGGATGAGGCGGTGGAGCAACGCCAGCCCTTCTTCGGTGGTTAGGTTCAGCGTGATGTCGCGCTTGCCGGGGTTGGCGCCGGCGAACACCGGCGACCACTCCCATAGTTGCTCCTTCTGCACGGCACCGGCGAAGCGCATGCCGTCGGGACGCTGGATCGACTCGACCTTGACCACGTCGGCGCCCATGTCCGCCAGGAAGCAGGCGGCAAACGGTCCGGCCCAGAAAGTCGTCAGATCTATCACCCGCAACCCGGCCAACGGCAGCGCCGATTTTAGATTTGGGATTGCGGCTTGCGGATTGGTGGAAGGCGCCAGTCGGTGAGCTTCTTCCATCACTTCGGCGCTGTGCTCGCCCAGCTGGGGCGAGCGCCCAAAGGGCCGCTGGGGCGAGTCCGCGAGCCGGTAGGGCGGGCGCGGCCGCAGGAACCCGCCGGGGCCGGTGCTGAAAACACCGCGCGCCACGAAGTGATCCATTTCGGGGATGTTCTGGCCGTTGCCGAGCGGAGCGACCGGAATCCGCAGGGCACTGGCACGCGCGATGATCTCATCCACCGAGTGCGCACGCGTCCACTGGTGAATCAGCCGCCGCAGGTAGGCCAACTCCGCGCTGCGCGTCCAGCCGACGAGGTAGCGCTCATCCGCCGCCAGCTCGGGCTGCTCGATCAGAATACAGAAATCCTTCCACTGCTGGCTGGTGATGGTGCAGAAGCCGACCCAGCCGTCTTTGGCCGGCTCGATCGATGGCACCTCGACACCGCGCGGCAGCGGGCCCTCGCGCCATTGGCCGCTGAGGTCGTGGTAATAGGTCAGCGCCACCAGCATGGCCTCGAACAGCGACAGATCGACGTGCTGCCCCTTGCCCGTCCGGCGCGCGCAAAGCCAAGCACAGACGGCGCCGACCGCGGCGAAGGTGCCGGCAGCCCATTCGCCCACGCGCCCGCCGGCAGCGACCGGCACCCGGTCGCTCGGCCCGCGATTCTCGGTGCTGCCGGTGGCTGCCTGCAAGGTGAACTCGGTCGCCGGGCGGCGAGCCCACGGGCCGCTGTTGCCCCAGGGTGAGATCGAGACCAGCGACAACGCCGGATTGCGCGCCTGCAGCGCTGCCAGCGTCAGCCCATGGCGGTCCAGAGTTCCCGGCGCGAAGTTCTCCACCACCACCGCGACCGTGGCAGCAAGGTCGAGTATGGTCTGGCGCCCGGCGCTTGTGGTGATATCGGCAACCAGGCTGCGCTTGGAGGCGTTGAGGTGCTGGAAGAGCGCGCCGTCCTCGCCGCCGGCCAGCGGCGTCGCCGACGCCGTCCAGCGCCGCAGCGGATCACCCGTGGGCAGCTCGATCTTGATTACGTCAGCGCCGGCGTCAACCAGCATCTTGGTGCAGTAGGGCCCGGCAATCTCGGTCGACAGATCGAGGACGTGTAATCCCGCCAGTGGCCACTGCGTGCTGGAATCCATCTCGCCTCCTCGTCGCCGCCGTCTTACCAGATCTCGCCGCGGCGCGCGCGCCGTACTTGACATGAGGCGGGAATGATCGCGATGAGTGTGCCGGTCACCGCCCACGGCGGCGGGGTGGAGGGATTTGGGATGACTGAGGCCGAAAAGGCGAGATTGCTCGAAACGCTGCGCGCGCAGGTAGGCCGCCACGGCCCGATTGCCAGGGCCGCAGACCCGGTCAATCAGCCCATGATCCGCCGTTGGTGTGCGGCGATGGCGGACCACAACCCGAGTTATCTCGATCCGCAGTTCGCGGCGCGATCGATCCACGGCGAGATCGTCGCGCCGCCGGCGATGCTGGTCACCTGGGCGATAGCGGACGGCGCCGCCGATGGCGATCCCTTCCACAGCGTCCTGGCGCGGTTGCGGGCGGCGGGCTACAGCGGCGCGGTTGGCACCAGCACCGAGCACGAATACCGCCGCTACCTAAAACTGGGCGAGGTGCCGGTGGCGAGCCAGTCGGTTACCGACATCTCGGCAGAGAAACAGACCGCGCTTGGCGCTGGCCACTTCGTTACGACGCTGACGGAGTATCGCGCAGCCGGTGGCGAATTGCTTGGCTCGGTCAAGTTCGTCGTCCTCGCCTACAAGCCGCACGCCGGCGGCTCCGGCCCGGTGGCGGGCGAGCCGCGCCCGCGGCGGCCGCGCCCGGGTATCAGCCGCGACACGCAGTTCTTCTGGGAAGGCCTGAAGGCCGGCGAGCTGCGCATTCAGCAGTGCCGGGGCTGCGCGACGCTGCACCATCCCCCGCGCGTGCGCTGCCATGCCTGCGGCAGCTACGATTTTGGATATGTGGTCGCGAGCGGGCGCGGCACCGTCTATAGTTTCGTCGAACCCTGTCATCCGAGAGTGCCGGCATTCGACTACCCGTACACCGTCGCTCTGGTCGAGTTGGCAGAAGGCACACGGCTGATCACCAACCTCGTCGACCTCGATCCCGAGCAGGTCAAGATCGGGATGCCGGTGGAGTTGGTCTGGCGCTGGCCCGACCCCGAGCTGGTGTTGCCGATGTTCCGGCCGCAGCGGCCATCACGGCGTGAAACCACGCTGGATTTCGCGGAGGTGAGCGCCGGTGACGAGCTGCCGCCGTGCCCGGTGCCGATTACCGCCACCTTGATCGTCGCGGGGGCGATTGCCTCCGGTGACTTCACCGACTTCCACCACGACCGCGCGGCTGCAATCAAGCAGGGGGCACCGGACATCTTCATGAATATTCTCACCACCGGCGGCCTGTGCGCCAGCTATCTCAGCGACTGGGCGGGTCCCGAAGCCGTCCTGCGCCGGCTCAGCCTGCGGCTGGGAGTGCCCAACTATCCCGGCGACACCATGACCCTGTCGGGAACGGTGCTGTCGGCGCGCAGCGAAGGCGGCGCGGGCCTGATCGAAGTAGGCCTGCGCGGCTACAACCGTTTGGGCAATCATGTCACAGGTCGCGTGGAACTGGCGCTGCCGGGCGCACGGAGGGGGCAATGAAGCGGGCATTCGCGGGAACCACGGCCATCGCCGGCATTGGGGCAACCGAGTTTTCGAAGAACTCGGGGCGTAGCAGCTTGCGCCTGGCGGTCGAGTGCAGCGCGGCAGCGATTGCGGACGCCGGGCTACGGCCGGATCAAATTGACGGCGTCGTCCTGTTCTCGGTCGAGGAGAGCCCGGAGATTGACGTAGCTCGTAGTCTCGGGATCAAGGAGATCACCCATTTCAGCCGCATCCATCACGGCGGCGGCGCGGCCTGCGGCACCATTCATCAAGCCGCCATCGCCGCTTACAGCGGTGCGGCCAAGTACGTACTGGTGTACCGCGCCTTCAACGAGCGCTCGGAATTCCGCTTCGGCGCCGGCGTGCACGAGCGCCCGCCAACGCCGAGCCCGGCTGACGTCGACTTCGGCTGGAGTTCGCCGTTCGGTTTGCTCACGCCGGCTTCGTGGGTAGCGATGTTCGCCCGCCGCTACATGTACGAGTACGGCGCCACCAGCGCGGATTTCGGACGGGTGGCGGTGGCCTGCCGCAAACACGCGGCGGCCAACCCGCAGGCGTTCTTCTATCAGAAGCCGATCACCCTCGAAGATCATCAGAACAGCCGCTGGATCGTCAAGCCGCTGCACTTGCTCGATTGCTGCCAGGAATCCGATGGCGGCCAGGCGCTGATCGTGACCACGCTGGAGCGTGCGCGCGACCTGCCCAAGGCGCCGGCGGTGATCGCCTCGGCGGTGCAAGGAGCGGCGGAAGATCAGCACATGATGAAGAGCTACTACCGAGAGTCGATCACCGGCATTCCTGAAATGGGCTTGTGCGCGCGCCAGTTGTGGGCGGATACCGGCCTCGGGCCGGAGGACATCCAGACCGCGATCTTCTACGATCACTTCACCCCGCTGGTGCTGCCGCAACTGGAGGAGTTCGGCTTCTGCCCCCGGGGCCAGGCCAAGGAGTTCATCAAAGACGGCGCCATTGAGTTAGGCGGGCGGCTGCCGATCAACACCCACGGCGGCCAGATCGGTGAAGCCTACATCCACGGTATGAACGGGATCGCCGAAGCTGTCAGGCAGATGCGCGGGACGTCGGTGAACCAAGTGCCGAACGTGCACAATGTCTTGGTCACTGCCGGTACGGCGGTGCCGACCAGCGCGCTGATCCTGTCACAAGCCCACTGACTGCGCCGGCCGGTTGAATAACAACGGGTGCGCGACACATTTGTGGGTAACGTGGTTCGGTGTTATGGCCGTCATTCCCGCGAAAGCGGGATCCAGTTTGGCGTTTGGCGGGTCGTAGCGAGCCGGTGCCGTGGATTCCCGCTTTCGCGGGAATGACAAATTGCGTCCCTTTCGGCCATGTCCGGGCCTCGGCCTGACAGTACACAGTACTGTCAGACTGGTGAGGATGTGCCCGGTCGGCTGCACGTTGCCCACAGATTTGTCGCACACCCAATAACAACGCACAGCAAAAAACCCGCTTGCTCACGCGCCCGGCGCGCACTACGCTGCCAGGCGGATCGTGCTTATGGAGAGTCATCGCGACGCCTTCGTCGAAAAGTTCGTCACCTTCCGCAAACTCGTGACCCCGAACCAGCTGCAACAAGCCAAGACCTTGGCCGCAGGTGATGGCGCGAAGTCGCTGTTGGAGGTGTTGCAGGAACTCGGCCTGGTCAGCGACGGCGACGCTGCGACCGTGGTACAGCTGTACCAAAAGAGCGTCGCCGACCAGAATCGCATCACCAACGCGCGCGCGGCGCAAAGGCCGCCCACCGCTGCGCCTGCCCCGGCCGCCAGCACTCCGGCTGCTCCCGAGCCGGTGCTAGTCCCCGCGGTGCCCGAGAGCGACGCTCCACGGATCGCCGGCTTCGGCGGCCTCGACGACTACCTCGCCTACGCCCGCGAGATTGCCGCCTCCGACGTACACCTCGCCATCGGCTGCCCGCCGCTGGTGCGCAAGTACGGCCGCCTGGCGCCGTTGCCGCGCAATGCGCTGGCGGCCGAGGAGAGCGAACGGCTGCTGTTCGGGATCTTGACCGACGAGCAGAGAGAGCGGCTCGGGGAGCAGAAGGCGCTCGACTTCTGTTACGTCGCCCCCGACGGCAGCCGCTATCGCGCCTGCATCCTGCGCCAGCGGCTGGGCTGGGACGGTGCCTTCCGGGTGGTGCAGTCGCGGGTTCCGGGCTTCGCGGAGCTCGGCCTGCCGGAGCAGTTGCAGCGCCTGACCGAGTTCAACCAGGGCTTGGTCCTGGTCACCGGGCCGAACGGCTGCGGCAAGTCCACCACCATGGCGGCGCTGGTCGAGTTGGTGAATCAGACTCGCGACGAGCACATCATCACGATCGAAGATCCGGTCGAGTATCACTTCGTGCCGGTGCACTCGCAGATAAATCAGCGGCAGGTGGGCGCCCACACCAAGAGCTTCTCGGCAGCGTTGCGGGCCGCCCTGCGCGAAGACCCGGACGTGATCATGATCGGCGAGCTGCGCGATCGCGAGACCGTCTCGCTCGCCATCACTGCGGCGGAGACCGGCCACCTGGTCTTCGGCACCATGCACACCACCTCGGCGGCACGCACCATCGACCGCATCCTCGACGTGTTCCCGGCCGACGAGCAGCCGCAAGTGCGCAGCATGATCTCCGAGTCGATCCGCGGCATCGTCTGCCAACAGCTGATTCCGCGCCGGGACGGCACCGGCCGGGCGCCGGCGCTCGAAATCATGATGAACACACCGGCGGTCGCCAACCTGATTCGCGAGCGCAAGCTGTTCCAAATCCCCTCGATCATTCAGACCTCGAAGCAACTCGGGATGCAGCTGCTCGACAATTCCCTGCTCGAGCTGGTGAACGCCGGCGTCATCGACGGAGCCGACGCCTTCTACGCCGCAGACAACAAGGGCCCCTTTCTCAAGTGGGCGCCCAAGATCGACGGCGTCAGCGCGGAGGGATAGCGCGATGGCGCAGATCGATCGGTTGTTCGATGTCATGCTGGCCGAGGACGGCTCGGACCTGCATCTGGCCGAGGGGCAGCCGCCGAAGATCCGCCGCCACGGGCATTTGACCGCGCTCGATCAGCCGGTGCTGACGGCCGAGACGATGCACGGCTACCTGCACGAGATTTGCACCCCCGAGCGCTGGCAGCACTTCCTGGCTGCCGGTGACTTGGATTTCGCCTACGCTTTCGCCGACAAGGCGCGCTTCCGCTCGAACTACTTCCACCAAGCGCACGGGCTGGGGGCGGTCTTCCGTACCATCCCGAGCCGGATCAAGACGCTCGAAGAGCTCAACCTACCGCGGGTGTTGAAATCATTCAGCCTGTTACGTTCCGGCCTGGTGTTGGTCACCGGCCCGACCGGCTCGGGGAAATCGACCACGCTGGCGGCGATCATCGACTTGATCAACGAGACCAGCGCCCGCCACATCTTGACGATCGAGGAGCCGATCGAGTTCGTGCACCCGAACAAGACCTCGGTCTTCTGCCAGCGCGAGGTCGGTACCGATCTGAACTCCTTCGCCGATGGCCTACGCACCGCCGGGCGGCAGGACTGCGATGTGATTCTGGTCGGCGAGATGCGTGATTACGAAACCATCTCGCTCGCCGTCAGCGCCGCGACCACCGGCTCGCTGGTGTTCGGCACCCTGCACACCAACTCCGCGGTCAAGACCGTCGATCGCATCATCGACGCCTTTCCGGCCGCCCAGCAGGCGCAGATCCGCACCATGCTTGCCGATTCGCTCAAGGGCGTGTGCGCACAGATCCTGCTGCGCTCGGCCGACGGCAACAGCCGCATCGCCTGCAACGAGATCCTGTTGTCGAACTCGGCGCTGGCGAACACCATCCGCGAGGGCAAGACGCCCAACATCCGCAACATCATCCAGGGCGGCCGCAGCCAGGGCATGCAGCTGATGGACGATGCCATTCAGAAGCTCCTCAGCGAGCAGAAGATCACCCGCGAAGAGGCCTACCTGAAGGCCACGGAGAAATCCCGCTTCAGCCCGCCCGCGCCCCACGAGTAGCCGCGCACGCCCCGCCTCGCCGGCGGCGATGGTGTTCGTCTGTCCTACCTGACCGACGGCGACCCCTCTCGATGGCGTTAATCGGTTGGGGTTCTTCAAGCCCCTGTTTCTGCCGGTGCCACACGGCGTGGCGGCGCCCGGCGCCTTGATCGGTGCCGGCAACTTCCTTGAACTGGCGGTAGCAACGGCCATCGCGCTGTTCGGCCCAGGGCCCGGGGCCGCGTTGGCCGCCGTCGTCGGCGTGCTCGTCGAGCTGCCCGTCGTGCTCTCCGTGTGCGGAGTGTGCAACCGGACACGTTACTGGCGCTCAGCTGCTGGTGACGATGGGCTGCGGCGAGAGTTGTCCGGTAGTGCCGGGCTGGCGCCGGCAGGACTGGAGCCTGCCCGACCCGAAAGGGCAGTTGATCGAGCACGTGCGCGCGCTCCGCGACGAGATCCGCCACCGCGTCGAGCAGCTCATCAGGGCTGAGGGCTGGCAGGGTCACGGATGAAGCGGGTCCCTCTACGACTGCCCAGGCTCCGGCCGATGAGACTGCCCGCTGAGGCTTTCGGCTCGCAGACAAGGGGCGATATGGAGCGTGATCGCCAAGTCAAGCTCAGTTGACGATTGATGCGCTGTTGTGGGTAGGTAAGTAAGTAATTGCAGTCTGCGAGGATTAACTTGACTCGCACTTTATCTTCATGGTACGGGAGCACGCTTTATGTATTGGGCACCGCTCGGCGTTGGTTGAACGAAGGTACAACCGCTCGTCGATGTAGAGAGCAACTGGCCGGTAAGGTGGCGGTGCCGCATTCAGGAGGGGACCGATGCAGGCATGGTATTACCACGCATGTCATCACCGCCGGATGCACACCCACCGGCAGTGCAAGTATAGCCGCAGCTTGCCGCGCCATCTCAGCCGGCCTCAAGACGGGGCGGACGGGAAGATCTATCATGCTCGTCGCTAAAGTGGCTGAGCGTCGCATTAGCGGGGACAGCGCCCACCCGCCAAGTTCGGTCCCGGGCGCAGTCCTTCGGAGCCGCCTCTCGGGTACCAGACTCGTCGGCCGAGAGCGTGAGATAGCCTCCCTTTCAGCGGCAACAACCGAGGCCTTCGCGGGCTCGGGGCGGATTGTGTTCCTCAGCGGCGAACCGGGCGTCGGCAAGAGCGCTCTGGCTATGAGCACAGCTCGGGAGGCGCAGCGCCAGGGTGCGTGGATCAGCTATACTCGCGGCTGGAGCGGCGACCGGCTCATCCCCTTCTCCCCTTGGTACCGCATCCTGGCGGCGGTAGACGCTGACCTCCTCCCGCCAGAGCTTGGCGCCACCTACCTTAGCTTGCAGCAGCTACTGGCCGACTCCGCGCAAGTGGCGGGTGCCGGAATTGGTTCGGGCGCCCGCGACAAGCAGCCGGAGCGATGCGGCGAAAATACCGCCCCTGGCGTTTCCGCTCGCCTGATCTCGTTCTTCAGGAAGCTGGCTCGCCTGCGCCCCGTGTGCCTCGTGTTCGACGATTTGCAGCTAGCCGATCCGGCTTCACTGGCCGTGATCGCACAGCTCAGCGACCACATCCCGGCGACCAGGCTGCTGGTACTCGGCGCGTATACCACCGCGGAGCTAGCGGCCGTGCACCAGTTGCGTGATCTTCTGACCGAGCTCGCTCGCCATCCAGCCGCCGAGTGGCTAACGCTAGGCCCGCTGGCGCCGCGAGACATTGCTCGCCTCATTGAGCACGCCATCGGCAAGCGGCCGTCTGGGCCGCTGGTAGCAGCAATTTACCGGCGAACTGACGGGAACCCCTGGCTAGCCATCGAACTCATCAATTTTCTGCAATCGCACGGCGGCAGCACCGAGCAGGCGGCTTCGACCTGTCCCGTACCGGAATGTGTTCGCCAACGCGTTCGCGGCTGGCTTGCCAGGCTTTCCTCGTCGTGTCAGCGCACCCTCTACTCTGCTAGTGTCATGGGCGCTCGCTTCCACCCGTCCGAGCTTGCGGTGGTTTCCGGCTTGGAACCACAAGTGGTCTCGACAGCTGTAGCTGAAGCCATGGCGGCGGGGCTGATCGCTGCGGAGGTGGATGGCGCCGGCCGATACCGGTTTATCCACGGGTTAGTTCGCGACGCGATTCACGAGCACCTGCCGCACAGCCAACGCCTTGAAGCGCGCAACGATCTGCCCAAAGGCGGGCCTGCGACCACGCAGAAGCACGAAAGCGTCTTTCGCCGAGAAGGGCAATACTGGACGATCGTGTTCGGAGGACAAGTGGTCCGGCTGCGAGACACAGCGGGACTCCGCTACATCAGTTACCTGATTCGGCATACTGGCCAAGATGTGCACGTGATCGAGCTCGTCGGTGCACGTGGTAACGGCAATGGTACCTGTGCTGCGCCGGCCGTGCCCCCTAACCCGGCCCAACTCGCCGCCGAAGGGCTCCAGTTCGGCTGGGGCAATGGCAACGGGGTCGTGCTCGACACCGCCGCAAAGGCTGCCTACCAGCGCCGCCTTACCAGCCTGGATGAGGATCTCGAAGAGGCGCGCCGGTGCAACGATACCGGGCGCATCGCCGTGGTGCAGCGGGAGATGGATTTCCTATTGTCACACCTAGCCGGGGCTCTGCGTGAAGATGGCCGCAGCCGCGGCACAAACTCCGCCGCCGGGCGGGCGCGCGTGAATGTATGCAACAGCATCTCGGCAACGATAAAGACGTTGCGCGAGCACTTGCCGGCTTTGGCGCGCCATTTCGCCAACAGCATCCGAACCGGCATCCTCTGCCGCTACAGCCCAGGCGGCGCCAGCCCTTGGAATACCTGATCTCGTACCGAGTCGCTTGGCACATTGTTGCGCCGATTCCAACAACTGTTGCCCCTCTCCCAACGCCCAAACCATGCCGGATTTGCTGGCGAGGAAATACTTACCGTGGGCGTAGCCCACCCAGAACGGAGGGGTATATGACTCGATCAGATCGATTTCTCTCGTTGTTAGCGTTGTCGTTGCTGGCGGCGTTGATCAGCCCCGGATGCGCGGTGCGGCAGCACCGCGGGGAAACTCCGGTCACGGTCGAGCTACTCGATACTTCCGGCGTTCGGCCCCGTCGCGTTGAGAACGTCGAGGTGGGGGACTCGCTCTCGCTGGCGTTGAGCGGGCTGGCGCCCCGGCAGGGAGTCGAGATTCACCTGAGTGACGATACCCGCCGGCTCTGGTCCTACGCCCGGCTCTACGCCGACGGAGACGGGAGGATCGCGCCCACTCTGTTTTGGTACCAGAGTGGGGTCGTCGGCACGGGATCGCGATCGAGGCGGCAAGCGCCAGAAACGGGCTTCGTTACTTTCCGAGAGGCGGAGGAGTATTTCGCCCGCCATCCGCTGCAACTCAGGGTTCGCAGCGTGGACACGCGCACGCTTCCGAGAGGACAGGGCGCGGGCGAAAACCCAAGACCGACCAGCGCCCTCACCGCGTGGCTGCCCTGGAACAAGCCCTCCTCGCGTATCCTCTGGAAAGGCGGGTTCTCTGTCCGGCCCCGCAAGTCACCCGCGCTGTATCCCTCCGATGCCAATGGCGTGCTGATGAACGCTGTCGAGGCCGCCAAAGAGGATCTCTACGTGACCGGCACCAACTTTCCTGCCGGCTCCACTGTCCACCTCTTTGCCGTACCGAATCAGTACGCCTGGAAGATCGGAGACGCGCTACAGGATCGGACCGGCAAGTTGGGCAAGGCTGAGATCGAGGTGGTTCAGCTTCAAGGAAACGAGACCGGCTTTACCCGGAAGGTCTGGGATCACGCCAACGCCCAACCGGGCGCCTACGACGTAGTAGCCAAGATCGGAATGAGCCAGGACCCTCCGGTCCTTCAGCCCAATGACGTGCTCTCGTTCAGCGGCGACACCGGCGTCATTCTCTACATCATCACACCCGAGGGCCACGTTGTTATCGAGTCCGCCGGGCGCAAAACTGTTCCTGACGAACAGCCGTATTTCGTGTTCTCCAACAAGTTTCGGTTGGACGACACGGTTTGGGGTGCTGTCGACCCGATCGACGTACCGCC
Source organism: Deltaproteobacteria bacterium (assembly GCA_016210005.1). Taxonomy (NCBI): domain Bacteria; kingdom Pseudomonadati; phylum Myxococcota; class Myxococcia; species Deltaproteobacteria bacterium. The sequence goes on from JACQVA010000114.1 coordinate 22,893, forward strand.
CGGTCATACCGGCGGCACGTTTGCTGCCCACTGGGTGGTCAAGCACCGGTCCAAGAGCGAGTGGGACAACTCCGTCCAAACCGCACTGCAAGACGTCACCGAAGCTAACGACCCCGAGGTTCACCAAGTAAAGTACTCGTGCGTCAACGGGACGATGGAGGCCCTTTGGCATAAGGCCGGGATGTTAGGCGGAACGACGCCCCAGACCAACCTCATCGAGAACTACGATGTGGTCGTCGATTTCGGCGGCCCGCCGGCAGACGACCAAGCCTCTTTCGTCAGCAATAACATGTATGACAAAGGGACGGATTTCCTCGACGGCTACGACAAGCCGGGGTTCGTGGTTTGCAAGCCGGGGGGTACTCCGGATACTGATGGAGACGGCATCGCCGATGCCTGCGACAACTGTGTTCAGGTCGCTAATCCAGGCCAGGAAGACTCGGATGCGGGTGGCGTTGGCGATGCCTGCGACAATTGCATCGATGAGGCCAACCCGGACCAGCTCAACACGGAGTGCACGGCAACCTGCGATGCCTCCCACCCGCAGTGCTGCGGCAACAAAGTCGGCGACGTATGTGATCCCTGCCCCGACATGCATCCCGACAGCTGCGACAAAGACCGCTCCGGCGGGAGTACCGTCGGCCCGTCGGGCGGTTGGGTCTCCACTCCCGCAACCGATAGTGCCAATTGCTTCTATGCCGACGTTCCTCCGGGGGCAGTGACTCAACTGACCAGCCTCTCGCTGACGACAGGGTCCTCGACGACTGACATAACGCTGACCTCTTCATCGGCCCCAGCGAACAAGGTGTACAACTTGAGCCTCAGGCCAAACATGCACTTCCAGCAGCCGGTCACCGTGTACCTGTGCTGGGACGATCAAGACGACAACGGCAAGCCGGATGGCAAGAACTATCTCGAGACAAACCTGGTGCTCAAGCAAGCTGGCAAGTCGTTTGGTTTGTACGGGTTTGACGCAGCCGGACCATTTCCGTGTAGTTTCCATACGGCCGGAACCGGAAACGGCTGCGAGAAAGTGAATGACGGCGAAGTGGTAGCCAACTGTGCTGATGCGCCCGGGACGGGCAAGTCGACCGTGGCGGGCTGCTGCGATCCCGACTCGAACACGTGGGTTTTCCAAACCTGCGATTTCTGATCGCGCAAACCGTCGGCAAAGCGCGAGAGCGGGGGCGGTAGGGACAACGACCTCAGGCGTTAGTCGCTGCGGCGTCTGTAAGCGAAGCCACTCCCGGCGGCGGACCGGTGCTCAGTGACGAACGAAGCGTCGCAGCGCCTGGCGCATGGGGGCGTCACCGAGCAGCCAGGCGCCTGGCAGGGCGACGGCTGTGAATAGGGCTGCGCCCCCGACCAGTGTGAGCGGCGCCGTGCCGGCGGCGCCGGTGTGCGCGCCGATCGTGAAGCGAACAACCACCGCAGCGACGGCGGCGACAGCGGCGGCCCGGGCCGCCGTCCCGAACAGCGCGGACAAGTCAGGCGCCCCATGCAGCCGGCGGGCAAGTAAGAGCGTGGCGAGGGCATTGGTGCTCATACCGATGGCGCCGGCGGCTGCCAGGCCGAGCACGCCGAAGCGTTGGCCGACGGCGAGATACAGCGGGATGGCGGCTAGCGCAACCGTGGTGCCGAGCAGCATCGGCCGCCAGGTGTCGCCGCGGGCGTAGAAGGCGCGCGCGGCGATCTGTTGTGTTATCCAGGCCGGCACCGCTGTCGCCAGCACCGCCAAGATCGCGGCCACCTGCGTGGTGTCGGCGCTGCCGAAGGCGCCGCGCTGGTAGATCACCTGCACCAGCGGTGTCGCCAGCGCGAAGAAGGCGCCGGCACCCAGCCATGCCAGCGCCAGGCCCGCTTGCAGCGTGCGCAACATCATTTGATTGAGTTCGTCGCGCCGCTCCTCCGCCCACAGCCGCGCCAGTAGCGGCAGCGCCGCGGCTGCCAGGGCTTGACCGACAACCGCCACCGGCACCTGCATCAGCCGGCGCGCGTAGCCAAGATGGGCCACCGTGCCCGGCGCCAACAACGCCCCGAACCAACGCTCATACCACTCGTCAACCGTGAGCAGGGTCTGCCCGAACATCAGTGGCGCCGCCACCACGAGGTAGGCCAGAAAGACCCGATCGCCGGGCGCCAGCCGCAGGCGCAGGCGCACGCGGCCGCGGGCGTCCCACAGCGGCGCCGCAAACGGCCCCAGCACCGCGCCGATCAGTGCGCCCCAAGCAAACCCTTCCACCCCCTGTTGCAGCCGCGGCGCCAGCAGCAGGCCGCCGGCGATGATGCCGCCGTTGTACAACACCGGCGCGATCGCGGCCGCGCCGAAGCGCTGGCGCGCCAGTAGCGTGGCATTGACGATGCCGCCGGCGATGAAGAACACCTGCGCCGGCAGCACAATGCGCGTAAGCCGGACCGTGAGCGCCCGGGTCGCCGGATCAAAGCGCGGAAACTGCACCGCAATCAGCGGCTCGGCCCACCACCACAGCACCGCCGTGGCCAGCGCGGCGATGGTGCCGAGTGTTCCCAGTACCGTCGCGCACAGATGATCGGCCGCCGCTTGCTCGCCACGCGCCAGCAGCCGGGTGTACAGCGGCAAGAAGGCGATGGAGAGCGCGCCGCCGACGAGCAAGTAGTTCAACAGATCGGGCAGTTGAAAAGCAGCATAGTAGGCATCGGTAGCCGCCCCCGCCCCCGCGCGGTAGGCGAGCACCATCTCGCGGGCGTAGCCGAGCACTCGCGACAGTAGCACGCTCGCCGCCATCAGCAGCGCCGCCACGCCCAGCCGCGTCCGTTCCGCGGCCTTTGTCACCTCGCCCTGCACTACCGGCCCTCCTGCGCGCGTTTATGCCCGATCAGCGCGCCGAAGCCCACCGCAGCGCTGCCCGGCGGGCTGGCGGCCGCCTGTATCCGGGCTGCGCGCAGCCGGTCTCCAACACGGCAAAATGCCGAGCTGATCCATTGACTGCTGCCGGCAGCGGCGTAAGCTCGCCGCAATCCAACTGCGGGGGTGAAGCATGAAGCTGTACGATTTCGCCATGGCGCCGAATCCGAAACGGGTGCGAGTCTATCTCGCGGAGAAGGGGCTCAGTGTCCAACTCGAACAGGTGGACATTGTCTCGGGACAAACCCGCTCGCCCGAGTTTCTCAAGAAGAACCCGTTGGGGGGCTTGCCGGTGTTGGAACTCGATGACGGCACGTTCTTGCCCGAGTCTTTGGCGATCATGGAGTACTTCGAGGAATTGCACCCCGAGCCGCCGATGATCGGCACCACTCCGCTCGAGCGCGCGCGGGTACGGGCGCTCGAGCGGATCGCCGAGCTGGGGGTGTTATCGAACGTGGCGGCGGTGTTCCAGAACACGCACCCGCTGATGGCCGGGCGGCTGAAGCAGTCGGCCGAGGCCGCGGAAAACGCGCGCGGACGGCTGGCCAGTGTACTGAAAATGCTCGATGCCGAGATCGGCAGCCGCCCGTTTGTGGCCGGTAATCGCCCGTCGATTGCCGACTGTACACTGCTGGCGGCGCTCGATTTCGCCGAGTTGGCCGCGCTGCCGATTGATCCCGCGCGTACCAACGTGGCGCGTTGGTACGCCGCGTTCAAGCAGCGCCCGAGCGCGTCGGCGTAAACGGCTGCGCAAGAGCACATTGGCTATGCCTGGCTGCCGGGTGAATCCCGGGGCGTGGGCGCCGGAGGTCCGTCAGAAACTGCCCGCGCTAAGGCTCTCGAAGCGTGCTCTCCGCCTTCTTCAGCAGACTGTCAGATCTCGCAGGCCCATTGGAGCAACTATTGACGGCAAACGTGCAGAGGCGGGTCAGCCCGGTGGCGTACAAGATGCGGGGAGAGCGCCTGGTCCTGAATCCCGATTATCTGGGCTCAGGACAGCAGCAGGCCGACCCCCGTGCCCAGCGCCAGCAACACAAAAGCACGCAGCGTGTTGAGCTGCGCCGGAATTACGTGGGCCGTCGTCTCTGGGCATGCCAACAGGGTGCGACTAGCCACGCTCGCCGGTGGTAGGCCGAGTGCACCAAGCCACACACCCCACGGCAAACCGAATAGCGGCAACAACGCCAGGGTGACGAAAGCTGCGCTCACTAGGATTGTGAAGACACGGCTGGCGCGCTGGCGCCCGAGCTGCACCACCAGCGTGCGCTTGTTCGCCGCTCGGTCCGCACGGTAGTCGGGAAATTCGTTGACCCACAGAAAGGCGGCAATCATCATCCCGAGCGGCAGCGCGACCAGCACCACTGCGGTTGTGATACGGCCGCGTTGCACCAGATACGTTCCGGCGCAGATCAGCGGCCCGTAACACAGGCCCACCGCGAACTCGCCTAGGCCGCGGTACGACAAACGAAGCGGCCGCGCGTGGTAAAAGTACGCACACGCCACTCCGACGACGCCCAGAACCAACACCGCCGCTTCCCGTCCCACCGCTATCGCCAAGCCAATTGCGATGCCCAGTGCATAGCCAACAACCGCGATGTCGACCGTCTGGCGCCGTGTCAGCAGCGCCTCGACCAGCACGCGTTTCCCACCCGAGAACGGGCTGCGGTCTTCCGCCTCCACAGCCAAGTCGGTGCCGGAGTCGAAGTCCACCACCTCACCCGAGGCGTTCTTCGCCACCTCGATGCAGAAGATCCCCAACACCGTCAGCGCCAGCCAGCCGATCATCAGGTGGCCGTCGCCCGCGGCGGCGCAGGCACCGAGAAACATCGAACTGAACGAGGCCAGCGAGATCTTCGGGTCAGCCAACCGCCAAATGCCGGCACTAATGTGGCTCATGGCAGAAGAGGCTCCACGCCCGTCATACTGCCTGATGCGGCGGACACCAGACAATGGGGACAAAGGCCTTCCTGGGGACCCATCTGGGGGGACATAGTTCGGAAGACCAAACCATAGCCCCACTGCGCCCTCCGTCGCGCCGTCTGCGCTGGATTTTCGCCGACCGAGATCCTGGTGGTGCCCCCGACGGCGGCGCGGTGAGCATCGGCGGGGCCGAGCACTATCTCCTCCTGTGGGGCCACGGGACACTCACACCCGCGCCGTTGAGGCTTGCTGGCAGTCAGGCGCAGGCAATGATGGCCCCTCGCAGCAGTTAGCCCGACCGCCGGCGACTTGGGGTGAGCGCCAAGGGGTGTGCGACAGATTTGTGGGTAGCGTGCAGCCGACCGGGCAAGTCCTCACCAGTCTTACAGTACTGTGTACTGTCAGGCCGACGGAGGCCCATGGCCGAAAGGGACGCAATTTGTCATTCCCGCGAAAGCGGGAATCCACGGCGCCGGCTCGCTACGACCCGCCAAACGCCAAACTGGATTCCCGCTTTCGCGGGAATGACGGCCATAACACCGAACCACGTTACCCACG
>JACQVA010000115.1 GCA_016210005.1 Deltaproteobacteria bacterium
AACACCGGCCCCGACCCGCCGCGCTGACCGGTGGCGGCGCAGCCGGTTCCCACCCCGCTGATCCGTCGCTCCGTCTCGGTGGCCCGGTCGCAACCGATCGCCCCGGGAAAATCGAGCTATGCATGCTCACCGGAAGGACACGAAGTCCCAGAGCATCGGGAGGGCCTGCCGCGCAAAGACACCGTCAACAACCTCGCGCCCGTTGTGCCACTTGCTGAGGGAGGACAGTTGATTCACGCAGCGGTCCACACAACAGGCCAAGCAAGCTTGCACTGCCTCAGCGAAAGCCTGGTCCTTCTTTCCCGCATGAAGCTGCTCACCCACTGCGCGGACTACTCGGGTCAGCGTAGTGAGGGTGAGTAGCTGGCGAGAGGTGAAGAGCTGTCCCCATTCAAGCATTCCGTAGAGTTGAACCCGGAACCCGAGCGTGCCTTGCGGCGGCAGAGGCTCTTCTGGCACTAGGCTAAGTTCACCATGGTGGGCTTTCTTGCGCCTCACCAGTTCCGCAGCGGCCCCACTCACTGCCTTGATGTCCGAGTTGCTGGGCAGTCTGTAGAAGCGGCCTTGTTCATCGCGCCGGGAACTGACGACACACATGAGTCGTGCATCGTTCGCTCCGCCTTTCTTTGCTCTAAGTTGATCGCGGATGTGCGGCACCGGTGTCGTGTATCCGCAGCACGGGCAGGTGGCGGAGCCGCGTTTGACTGTGCCGTCAAACTTCGGGGCTTCGATTTTGGCTTTCGGGTCGTCCTGGTTCACCCAGCCGCCGCGTTGCTTGACGATGATTTGGAAGTCTACGCGCTTGGCCCTGGGCCGGGGCACGAGTTGCAGAGCCACGGTGCGGTTGGCCTTCTTGGCCAGCCAGAGGGAGCGGATGAGCGGGACTTCCGCGCCGCAGCCGGGGCCTTCGCATTGGATGGTGCGCGCCCAGAGGTAGGCGATGGGCGTCGCGCCGTCGGGGTCCTTGGGGTAGAACTCGACCAGTTGGTTCTCCGCTTCGCGCTTGATCCACTCGCCCCATTTGCGAACTTCGTCGGCGAGCCGCTGGCCGTATTTCGGTATGTATTCGAGAAGGACCTTATTGAGCAGAACGGCGACCGGGTTGAGGTCGCTGGCAAAGGCGTCGGCGCCCACGCGCAGAGCTTCGAGCGGGATGGCGCCGCCACCGGCGAACGGGTCGACGACGAGCGGCCGCGTGCCAGGCGCGCCGCCGAGCGCTTCGTGCGCGGCCTGCGTCAGCGCACGGCTAGTCTCCAGGTATTCCTTGACCGTCGAGTTGTCCCAATTGGCGAAGTCGGCGATGAAGTCGAGCAGCGCGTGGCGCAGCACGAGGTTGTCCTGTAGGGGCGCACGGCCGTGCGCCCCTACGGCCTTCTGAATCGCGACGAAGTGCTTGAAGCTCTCCTCGCCGAGCAGCTTGGTGTGGTTGTTCGCCCACTTCAGCATGAGCGTTCGCGCGGTGTCGCGAAACGACTGGGGACACAGGTCGTCCGCAGGGTCGGGCCACAGCGCCGCGCAGATCACCGCCCGGCAGGCCGCCAGCGGCCGCCGCGCCCACCAGATGTGCAACGTCGAGATGTGCCCGTGCCGGATCGACTTCTCCCGCCGCGCATGCGCGGAGATGCGCTTGATGGGGAGATCGACTTCGATGAGGCGTTTGGGGTAGCGAGGGGTGTCCATTGTACGAACGAGGTTCGAAGCGCGCCGACGTCGTGTCGATCACGTTGCGTGACGCTTGAGCGCAGCGATGCAGCCAGCGAGGCTCGTGCTGCGGCGAGCGGCAACCCTCGGGCGCCAACGCTCGCGGGCAAACTCGATGATGCGGCTAGGGTAGCCTGGCCCAACGCGGGCGGACGTTCCCGGCGCGGGCACCATGTCTTCGCGGATACTACGCAAGCGCGAGTGCCTAGCGGCGGCCACCAACGCGCCTTTCGGATCGGCAAGCGCGTCAGCCGATGCCGGAATGCGGTCGATGGGAACGGCAAGAAAACGGCTCATTTGTTCCCGATCGGCCAACAGCCACGCCTCCATCGCACGCACCGCGATGCGCAAAATCATGTGACTGGCGGGTGTCGGGAGAAGCTGCCGCACAAAGTCGGGCGCACACCCGGCATCGCGATCAAGATCGCGTACCACGAACCAGCGCCCGAAACGTGCGGCGTTGTTGTACCCGCGCAACGACCGGTCCAGTCGGCCCTTGCCATTCGCTACGTAGACGGCGCCAACGGAGAGTCCGGCGAGTGTTACCAGGCGCTCAGCCACGGGCACATCGGTCGCCCCTTCGACCGCAACGCTCACCACCAGCGCCATGAGATCAGTCACCGAACAGCGCAAGTTGCTGCGCATTCTGCGGCGCGGTGCGAGGCAAGACGGCCTCGGCGATCGACAAGCCGCCCTCCAGCAACGCCTGGATCTCCGCGTCGGAGGTGGCGAGGCTGATCCGCGTGCCTTCCTGGGAGGGCGTAAGGATCAAGACCTCCTCGGGAGCGATGCCTTCGTCGGCCAGTAGATCAGCGGAGTGGGTGCTAACGAAGACTTGCCGACCCGACTTGCGGGCCAAGCGCGCCATCATCTGGGGGATGTGCCGCACAACTGCTGCGTGGAGGGAGAGTTCCGGCTCCTCGAGCAACAACGGTCCAGTACCGTCTAGGAGCACCCACAACAGACCCAGCAAGCGGAGGGTGCCGTCCGAAAACTGCTCTTCGGTTTGCCAGCCTGCGTTCGGCCGCCAGTGTTCGTACAAGCCCTTGAGATGCGGGACGCCACGGTCGTCGCGCTCAAGCACAAGGTCCTTCAGTTGTGGCACGGCCACTCGCAGGGCGTCCTGAATCCGCCTGAGGCGCGAATCGAGGGTCCGGCGCTTCGCCCGCTGGGCCTTGGCTAGTTGTTCGAGGAAATCGCCGCCGTACGGGTCCATGGCTCGCCCAACCGACCGATCGGGATCGCGGACGAGCTGGGGCACGAGATGAAGGTAGCGAATCTCGCCGAGGAACTGCGCGAGCTCGCGAAAGGCCTTGTTGGCATTGACCTGCTCGAGGTGCGTCTGGGTGAGCCGGTTTGGGTCACCCTTGTCTTCGCGGTCCGGGCGATCGAGGATAATCGTCTGTTCGCGTCGAACGATCTCGCGCTTGATCAGTGGCCGTCGCAGCTTGTCCTGCGTGAACTCCAGCCGGTATCCCCACACCTCATTCGATCCGAGATCGACGTCAACGTCCACCACCACGGTCGAGTACCGGCGTGCGTGCAAGGACCGAATCTGGGAGACACCGCGGCGGGCATGCACGGCACGTTGAAACCCTCCTTGCTCGTCCGCAACGTCGCGTAAGAACTTGAGCGCATCGAGAAAATTCGACTTGCCGGAGGCGTTCGGGCCGACCAAGAAGATACGGCGCTGGAGTGCAACGTCCGCGTGCAGGAAGTTACGCCAATTCTCCAGCTTGACGTGTACGAATCTCATGCTGCGCTCACCCCGCGCGACGAGTCGCTCGGCTCGTCCGGTTGAGAAGGTACAAAAGATAACCCCGCCCGTGGCCTTGCGGCGTGTCGAACGGGGAGCAGATGGTGATGGATAGATAAGCTGGTACCGCGGACACGTCAACTATCGCGCACCACATCATGACACGTGCTCCGCTTTGAGGATGGCGTCGGCGCCGACGTGATAGTGCTCGACCTTGACGATGGGCTCCCAGCCAAGGCGCGCGGGCTCCTGAATCAGGTGGAGCTCGGGCGTCGAGGCGCAATTGAAGGCCACGTACAACCAAAAGTCCTTCTTGAGCCGCTCGGCCGTCTTGTACTCGTTCATGGTGAGCGCCACCTCGCCAACTCCGGCGCGGCCTTTGACCTCTATGAAGCGCACTTCGATGCAGGTCTTCGGGTCCGCAGGATGCGGCTTGCGTGAGATCAAGTCGAAGCCGCGGTTCTGCTCCTCGACACTCTCCACCTGCCAGCCCCTGGCCTCTTCGTACGCGGTGACTGCCTGGACAGCGATCCGCTCGATTTCGTCATCGCGCACCATTGGCGCGATGCCGGGCGAGGTGCGCTCGGGATGGGGGAGCACCCACGCGCGGCCGATGTGTTGAATGTCGCCGATCGTGCACTGCCGCTCCTGCTGCAACTCGTGATGCCGGCGCTCCAGCCGGCCATTCAGCTCATCGATGCGATCCTCGGCCTGCTTGAGGTTGGCAGCCAGTAATGGCGACGTGTCGCCACCCTGCTGCTGCTCCAGCAGTTCCCCGAGCTTCAGGTTCTGGCGGTGGATCAGCTCGTTGAGGCTGATCTCGATGTGCTCGGCAATGGTCTCGGTTTCCCGCACCCGCTCGGCGGCGACCTCGGCCAGGAAGGGATTGAGCGCCTGCTCGACCAGCGCCCGCTCGGTTGCATGACGGTCCGGCAGGCTGTCGTTACTGGAGACCGCTGTCCCGGCTGGCGCCAGCGCCAGATCGAGAAAGATCGTCGGCTGTTTCACCGACATCGCGCCGTTCAAGTCGGTCTGCACCACGAACAGCTTTCGATGCAACACGTGGCCCCGGCCGTCTTTGACCGCAGCGGTGAACACATCGAGGCGGTAACGCTCGCCGTGGTGCAGGTCGTAGAAGACGCTGCCGCGCAGCAGGTCGTCGTGCACGCGCTCGACCACGTCTTCGCGCACGGTCTCAAAGAGCGGATGCCCCGGCGTCACCCATTCCGACGTCGCATCTTTCGGGAGCAACGTCTTGTCGAACACAATCTGCCGGTATTCGCGCCCGAGCTTTCCAAAACGCGGCTCCAAGCGCTCGCCGATCGGCCACAGCGTACGCGGCACGCGGCCGACCCGGTACACGTGGGCATCGGCCTTGGCTTCCTTCGGGTGAATGCCGGCGAGCGGGCCGGCCTGGAGGAAGAAGTCCTCGACCACCTCAGGGACCAGCCGGCGCTCGCGGGCCTCGGTCGACTTGCCGATGAGCGCGGACAGATTCAACTCACGCTTGGCGAGCCCTTCCAGCGTGGAGTTGGTGATCCGGCGGAAGCGCTCGCTATCCACCTGCTCGACGATGCGGCTCTTGATGATCTCCTCGGTGAGGTTGTGGGCGTACATGTCGCGCACCATGCGCTCCAGCTGGTTGGCGGGGAAGATGTCGCCGAGCACGTTGAAGATCGTCCCGGTATGATGCGGATCGAGGTCGTTCTCGATCTGATCGAGGCGGTCGAAGAGCCGTTGGAGCACGCGCCCCTCGCGCGTGTTGGTGGCGACGAAGTTGAGGATCAGGCAGTCGTGCTCCTGTAAGTATCGGTGGATGCGGCCCATGCGCTGCTCAAGGCGGACCGGATTCCACGGGATGTCGTAGTTGATCATGAACCAGCAGAATTGCAGGTTGATGCCCTCACCCGCGGCCTCGGTGGCCACCAGCACTTGAACGTCATCGCGAAACTCGCGCTCGGCGTACAAGCGGCTGTACGCCGTGTCCCGGTCGCCGATCTTCATGCCACCGTGGATCTGGGTCACCGAGAGGCCCCACTCGCGGAGCTTACCCAAGGGCCGGCCGTCCTTTCCATCTGCGGCGAGGTAGTCGAGCGTGTCCTTGTGCTCGGTGAATACCAGCAGCTTCATCGTCGGGTCCTTGAAGACACCCTGGTCGGTGATCACCTCCTTGAGCCTCACCAGCTTCGACTCGATCTCGCGCTGCTCCAACACGCGCGCCTGGTCGATGAGCCGGTCGAGTTGGAGGATCTCCTCCTTGAGCGCGATGGGATCGACCGAGGCGACGACATCTTCGAGGCGGGCGAGGATCTCCTGCTGTTCCTCTTCGGGGAGGTCGTCGAAGTCGTCGGGTACCTTGGCCTCGATCTGGTCCTTCCGGTAACGCTCGGGGTCGGCGAGGATCTTCTCACGCTTCTCCTTCATGCGCTCCAAGCTGCGGCGCGCGGCGTAGATGCTGGAAGCGAATCGGCGCTGCAACATCGCCATGGTGAAGCTGAGCGCGCGTCCCCGAGCCGAATCGTCGGCCGCGGCTTTGATCGACTGATCCTCCACGTAGCGAGTCAACGCGTCGTAGAAGTCCCACTCGTCGTCATCGATCTGAAAGTTCACCGTGCGGACGAACCGCTTGGTAAAGATCTTCTTCACCTGGCCGCTGTCGGGATCGGGGAAGGTGACCAACGCCTCCTTTGTGCGACGCAGGTAGAACGGCGCGCTGTTGCGACGCATCGCTTCTTCGAGGCTCTTGACGTCGCCGTAGACGTCGCGGTCGAGCAGCTCGAGGAACAAGCAGAAGTTCTTCGGGTCGCCCTTGTGCGGCGTCGCAGTCATCAGGAGATAGTGGTCGGTCATCGTCGAGAGGGCCTCGCCGAGTTGGTAGGCGAGCGTCTTCTTGTCCGCGCTGTAGGCGCTCATCTTGTGCGCTTCGTCGACGATGATCAGGTCCCAATGGCTGCGCAGCAGACTTTCCTTGGCGTCCTCGATGCGGGAGACCCACGACACCGACGTGATGACTTGGTTCTTCTCCTGCCAGGGGTTCATTCCGTAATTTGCGCGCAACACGTCGCTGCGGATGACCTCGAAGTTTTCGCGGAACTTGTCCTTCATCTCGCGCTGCCATTGGAACGAGAGATTGGCCGGTGTCACGATCAGTGTTCGCTGCGCGAGGCCGCGGATCTTCAGCTCCTTGAGCAGCAGGCCTGCCATGACCGTCTTGCCGGCGCCCGGATCGTCCGCCAGCAGAAAGCGAATCCGCGGCAGCTTCATGAAATAGTCGTAGACGGCTTCGAGCTGGTGCGGGAGCGGATCGACGCGTGCGATCGAGAGCGAGAAGTACGGGTCGTACTCGTAGGCTAGAGCCAAGCGCAGCGCCTCGACCCCGAGCCGGAAGTGTTTCGGATCGCCGTCGAGCGGTTCGATCTCGGGAGTAGCTTCGAGTTGCGCGAGTTGCTCGGCATTCAAGATGGGCTCGTGCACCTGGCCGGTCTTCAGCCCCTTGCCGATGAGTTTGACCGATTCGCCCATCACGACCGTCGTGATTACTTGGACGGGCTCCGGGAAGATCGGGCCACGAACGATGACGTTGGGTTTGAGCTGGTCCAGCTGCATGGCGCCTGCGGCGATGAATGGCCTCGGCCTATATCACCGGAGGATGCCGTTCTGAAGCGAGCGTGGTGCCGTGTGCAACTCCGCTCTTACCAAGGACGGCCGGGCTGACCCTCAGAGAATGCGGGAGTCGGCGCGCGCGGCCGGTTCTCCGGCGCTGATCAAATTCCTTCCACTGGAGCGCGAGGTGGCGCGCAACGCGCCCGCGGGCGCATTGTTGTACCTGCTCCGGCTCCGCACGGCCTCAGCCGAGGTCGGCGTCTACCATCGCCGCCACGTTGAAGCCGGAGTCGACGGCTTGATGGGTGCCGGCGCCGCGGCCGCCGGCGTCGCAGCCGACGAGGTACAGGCCCGGCAGTGGCGTGCGCGCGTCGGGCTTCGACTTGCCGACTTGACCGACGACTTGCGCCAGGCCGACGGCCTCGCCACCGCAGCCCGGCAGTACCGCGTCGCGGCTCAGCGACGCGATTTGTTTGGCCCCGTACGGCTCCTTGCGCAAGATGTGCTTGCGGAGCTCGGGAAACAGATCGTCGAGCACCAGCTCCGCACGGCGGATCGCCTCGCCGGCCAGCGGCGAGTTCGGGTCGGCCGAACAGAACACCTGGCAGTTCGCAACTTGGTGGCCGGGCACCGGCACCAACGAGGGGTCGAACGCCGAGGCAACGTCGATCGCGATGAGCGGCACGTCCGGCCACTCTCCGGCCGCCATGCGGGCGAAGCGCTCGTCGTCCAACCAGCTCTGGTCGGAGTAGATCGGCGTCAAGGCGGCGTCGAACACTTCAGCGTCGAGCACGTAGCGGTTGCCGGCAATCGCCCAGCTGGGTTCGAGCAACTTCACCCGCTCGACGTAGTCGGGGGGAAAGTGCTCGCCACCGGCAAGGCGGAGTACCGTCGGCTGGATGCCCGCGTTGGACAGGACGGCCCGGGCCTGCAGCCTAGCGTTGTCGGTCTCGACTGCGACGGCGCGACCGCCTTCGACGACTATGCGCCGCACGCGCTCGCCGGTGCGGTAGAGACCGCCGTGCTCGCTTACGTACTCGGCGCAGACCTCGGCAACACGCCCGTAGCCGCCGAGGTGATAGCGGCCGGCGCCGCCGAGCACGAGCTGGCGCAAGGTAAAGATCGCCTCCGATGCTGCCAGGCGGTTCACCGGTACTACAAAGAGTGTATTCAAGGTCACACACAGCTGACTGAGCAGCGAGGGCGGCAAGCCGAACGGACGCACCCAATCGAGCATGCCGACGTCGTCGAGGGCGTCGAGTTCAGCGCCCTGCAGGCTCAACACCGCGGCGTACAGCGCACCGAGCGCGGCGAGGTCGCCGTCTGTGACGCCATAGACGCGGCGCAGATTGTCGATCTCTTGTGGCGTGCCGGTTTGCTGCAGCGCGGCGCGCATCGAGCGCCACTCGCCGCCGGCGGCCTGGTAGCGCACGCAGGCGACTTCTCCCGGCGGAATGATGAACGGCACGCGCTCGGCCACGCCGAGCAGGTCAACTAGCTCGTGGAATCGGGAGTTGTGGGCCGGGATACCGACCGCCCCGAACATCTCGAAGCGATAACCCCTGCGGTCGATCGTCTGGGCTTTGCCGCCGGCCCGCAGTGTCTTTTCGAGCAGCGCTACACGCCGACCCGAGTGAGCCAACAGTGCGGCGGCCGTTGCACCGCCGTAGCCGGCACCGATAACCACCGCGTCGAAGCTCTCCATCTCATATCTCCCCAAGCCAGGCACCAGCGCGGTGCCGGGATCTCAGTGAGGCAGCGTTCTTACCCGAGCGCCTGTGAACGGTCCAGCGCCGTGAGCGGCGGCGCGTGAAACCGCTACCGCTGGCTGCAAAGTGACGACAGACGGGTGTCAGTTCCCGCCGTACTTGTCTTCGGCCTGGCTGGCGAGGTGTTCGAGCAGGCGTTGCTCGGCAGCGCGGTAGGCGATGGTGCGCAGCATCTCCTGCGCTTGCTGGGCGAGCGGGATGGCAGCGAGATAGCCCACCACCTGCGCCGGCGAGAGGTGCTCAATGGACCGCTCCATTGCGGTCATGACTTCGGCAGGGATTTCCGGGACAGTGACCTCGCCGGCAATGTCCAGCGCCGCGGAGAAACGGGCAGTGAAACTGCGCTTGGCGTCGGCCTTTTCCTCCTCGCTACAGTGAACGTGCAGCTTGGCGGCCGTCTTCTCGAACAAGCGGTCAAAAGCGGTAAGTAATGCATCCTTGCCGGTCATTGGACCTCCATCACGGGCCAGTCGCCTAGTTAACCAGCCCCGGTACGCTCGGCAAGTTCGGGGGCCAAAAAAGGCAAATCTCGCGTTGACTTGGCTGCCGGCTGTTCGTAAAGTGCCGAGCGATGCGAGCCCGACAATGCCGCCCGTGGATTGGCAGCCACGGCCGCGCCGCGGTGGTAATCAGCGCGGTCTGGTTGATTGCCGGCGCCGGCTTGCACGCGCAGACGGTGTACAAGTGGGTCGATGACAACGGCGTAGTCCACTTCTCCGACGTGCCGCCGGCAGGCGGCCAGAAATACGAAGAGCGCGGAGGGCGCGCCCAGGAGCCCGAAGCGAAGCCCGCTGCTAGAACCGATCAGCCCGAGATCTCCTCCGGTGAGCCGCCGGCGGCCGCTGCCCCGGCCGTAGAGGCCACCAAGGGCCCGGCGCGGGTAATCCTGACCGCTAACCAGTCGTTTCCACGCAGCGCCGATGCGCGCCACGTCATCGGCGTGGTCAAGAACGTGGGCGGGCGCGCCGCGGCCCAAGTCAGGGTAACAGTCCATGTCGCCAGCTCACAGGGACAGGACTGCGGGCGCGAGGAAGTCGACGTTACCCCGCCGACGCTGGAAGCCGGGGAGAGCGGCAACTTTGACGCCACCATCACCAACCCCTGTTTTGCCGACGGCGGCAGCGTGGATGCCGAGCCCCAGTGGGACTAACGGCTGACAAGTCCGCCCAGAAGTTTCAAATCACTGTCACGCTTTACCAGCGGTATCTGATGCTGGCGCCGAAGTCGCCGGGGTGGAATAGCTCGATCTGAAGGCCCGGCTCGGCCGGACCGAAGTCGCCGATGTTGAGCGGGGAGCGGTCAAGGAAGCGCTCCAAGCGGTCCATCGGCGTGGGTGTTCTTTCTGCCTGCGAGCCGGAGCGCAGAAGCAGATTGAATCCCTGCCCGCTGGACTCGACCACCGCCCCGGCGGAGCCGAGCCGCAACCCCAAACGCACCGTGGTCATCGAGGCGGGCACCTCGATGTGCACCCGCACCGGGATCGGTTCGCGACCGCGCTCGCCCAAGGGGTCAGCGGCGTGCGCCGTGACGGTGGCCGTGAGCATCAACGCGATTGACGCGATTGACGCCCACGACCAGCGTCCCCCTCGAACGTGCACGGTACGGTCGAGGAATTCTTTCATCACCGCTCCACCACCGGGAGCAATTCACATGATGCGGACGGCGGAACCATTTTTCCAGCACTTTTTGCCGCGGCCGCGGAAAAGTTGCTGTCAGAATTCTGGCGACGGTTACGCGGATAACGGCAACGACTCACAGCAGCGAGATCAGAGTGCTCAGCACCATAAGTACCATCAGGATCAGGCCGACGCTGAAGGCGATGGTCCGGTGCGGCTGCCGGTGCCGGATGTAGAAGACGCTGTGGCAAATTCGAGCGAGGCAGAAGCCCCAGAAGTAAACCCGGGTCATGAACATCGAGGGCTGGGTCAGCGCGTAGAACAGCGCCGCACCAAAGAACGGCAGGATGTTCTCCAAGTCGTTACGGTGAGCGCGGCGCGCGCGCTCGATGTCTTCGTCGGGCAGAGCGGGCGGCGTGCGCCCCTGCAGCTCGTAGTCTTCCGGCGTGGCGTAGACGCCGCGCCGCAGGCGGATCGAGCTGGTGTAGCTGCCGACCGCGATCATCTTCAGCACCAGGATCAGGTACACGACGCCGAGAACTGGTAGCGCCGGATACTGGGTTAGTAAGTCCATGCACGCCTCCTCCGCCCCATTGAGCCGTTGGGGCTGCGCTCTCTTAGCACAGTCAGCCGCGGAAGAGTGAAGCCTAACTGCCAGGTCGCTTAGAAGCCGGCCTGGCCGTAGAGCTGTTGGTAGTGCCGGTAAGCGGTGATGACTTTCTTCACGTAATCACGGGTTTCGCGAAAGCTAATCGACTCAACGAACTCGTCGCGTTCACGGCCAGCGAAGCGCTGCTGCCACTTTTCCACCGCGCTCTCACCGCCGTTGTAGGCCGCCAGGGCCATCAGCGGGTCGCCGAACCGAGCCAGGAGTTGGGAGAGATAGCGGATGCCGAGCGCGATGTTGCGCCGCGGCTCGCGCAGCTCTGCCGTAGTAACGGGTGCGCCCGCGACCCGCTCGGCCGTGCTTGGCAGCAGCTGCATCAAGCCCCAGGCATCGGCCGGCGAACGAGCCTCGGGATCATAGAGGCTTTCCTGGCGGATGAGCGCGGCGACGAGCAGGGGGGCGATTGGCGTGCTGCCGCCGTCGCGCCCGGCAGCAGTTATGGCCGTTTCGATCTCACTGCGAAATCCGAGCGGGTAGAGCAGCAGTTGTCGCTCGTTCGCACTCAAGCCGGCTTTGTCGCCGAGCTGGCGGGCCAGTCGCAGGGCGGCGCTGTGGCCGTCGGCGGCGCGGTACCAGCGCAGCAGCTGTCGCAGCGCGTTGGCGTCGCGTACGTGCTCGCGTTCATAGGCCGTCAATTCAGCGCGGGCCAGCACACGTAATCCCATTGCCATCAGCTCGGCGGCGCGCAGCAGATGGTAATCCGCGCCCGCGGGCGGCCCGGCTAAGTCGGCTGTCGTCGGACTGGTGCTTGCCGCCACGGCGAGCCCGAGCCGTTGCTCCGCCCACATGGCGTAGTAACTTGCCGGCGCTTCGACCACGATCCGGCGGTAGAGCTCGCGTGCTGCCGGTCCGCGCGCCTGATGATCGAGCACGCGGGCGCGCCAGTACAACGCATCGGCGCACGCTGCGGTATCGCTGCACTGTGCCAGCGCCGCGAAGCTCTGCTCGGCGCCCTGCCAGTCGCCGCCGCAGTACTTGATCCACCCGACGCGCCAGCGAGCCTCGCGTGCCAGTTTGTGACGGGGAGCGCTGCGCGTCAGCTGGCGGTAAGCCGCGATTGCCCGGTCTGCCCGGCCGGCGCGCTCGTGGATGCGGCCGATAGCGTAAAGCGCCTCGAGGCTTTGCGGTGCCCGCGGGCGGCGCCGGCGCAGCTCGGTGAACGCAGCCAGCGCCTCGGCCTCGCGGTCGCGGTTCCACAAGATCGAGGCGATGCGGAACTCGGTGGCAGCGGCGGCCGCGCCTGCTTCCGTCCGCGCCACCTGCCTGAGCCGCGCCACAGCTTCATCAACACGGCCCAGGGCCAGCAACACCTGAGTGTGCAGGCGGGCGACCTCGGCGCGCTCTTCGATCCCGCTGTCTTTGGCCAATTCGCGCGCAAGCTTGTCGGCGGCGCCGTAATCCCGCTCGCTCACCAGGATCCGCAGTTCGTCCAGGCGTGACGAAACCGAGGGCGCCAATTCGGGGTGGCTTGCGCGCAGGCGCTGTAGCTCGGTCTTGGCCTGCCGGCCGATCGCCTCGGCCGGCAGCTCACGCCGCAGAGCCAGCAAGGCAGCGGCGGCCGCCGCCACCTCGCCAGCGGTCAAGTCTGCGCGCGCCAACTCGAGTCGAGCTTGCTGGGCTACGTCGGGCGCTTGTGCTCGGGCGGCCTCGATCAGGGTCGCGCGAGCTGCGTCGGTGCGTCCGAGCTGTAGCTCGGCCCGCGCCAGTTCTAAGCCGGCACGTTCGTAGTGCACACTGCCGGGGTATTCCGAGCGCAGGCGGCGTAGCGTCGCGGTAGCGTCAGCAGCTTGGCCGCTGCCGGCTTGGGCCAAGCCGAGATAGTGGAGGTGATAGTCTGCTAGTTCGGGATAATCGCGGAGCAGCACCTGAAAGCGCGGTGCCGCTTCGGCAAAACGGCCATGATCGATCAGTTCCACCGCTTCAGCAAAAGCTCGGCGCCGATCGCTCGGCACGGCAATCTCCGCGGGCGCCGGCGGCTTGAGTTCCAGCCGGCCGCAGGCCGCCAACATCCCCGCACTCACCACCACCAGCACCAATCGCCGCATTGGTTGTGCGTAGCATATCCGTCGCGGCGTCCAAACGGTCCCGACGAATCAACGTCTTGACCGTGACCCATGGCGGTTTGGCGCGCTAGGCAAGGAACGTATACGCGGAAGTCACCCGCTGCGAGCGTGATCGGGAAGACTCTCTGCGTCGGTTGGTGACGGTGGTGGAGGAGGAAGGCTTGGCGCCCGCCCGAAGTGTTCATCTCGCTGCACCTGGCTGCCGAGCCACAGCCGCCCCGGCGTCCAAACGACCGGACGAATTGACATGGTGCGGGGCTTCGGCCAACAACCGTGCATGACGACTGCGCTGGTTCTGGCATCGGCTTCACCCCGCCGGCGTGAATTGCTCGGCCAACTCGAAATACAGTTCGAGATCGTACCGAGCACGGTGCCGGAGGTGCCGGCAGCCGGGGAGCGGGCCGAGGCCTTCGCACAGCGGATTGCCCGCGACAAGGCGCTGGAAGTGGCGCAGCGTCGCCCGGGGCAATGGGTGCTAGCGGCCGATACGGTCGTAGTCTGTGACGGCGCGATCCTGGGAAAGCCCGCGGATCGTACGGAGGCGCGGCGTATGCTGACTATGCTGGCGGCACGCAGCCATCGCGTCCTTACCGCGGTTGCACTCGCTAGCCCAGCCGATGCCTTGGTCGAAGAGCGGCTGGTCGCGACCACCGTGACCTTTCGTGCGCTTGCGGCCGGAGAGATCGAAGCCTACCTCGACACGGGCGAGCCGTTCGACAAGGCTGGCGCCTACGCCATCCAGGGGCAGGCCGCTGCCTTTGTAACCGCCATAGATGGCTCGTGGAGCAACGTGGTTGGCCTGCCGCTCGAAGAAGTGCGGGAGTTGCTCCAGCGCCACGGCTTGCTGGCCGTAGCGGCGGCAGCGAGCGCCTGAGGAGCATGATCGACATTGCGGGCAACATCGCGCGGGTGCGCGAGCAGGTGGCGCGTGCAGAGGAGCGCGCGGGGCGCGCCGCGGGCTGTGTGCGGCTGATTGCCGTGGCGAAGACCAAGCCGGCCGAGTTGGTGGCGGCGGCCATCCGGGCCGGGATTACCGACATCGGTGAGAACTACGTGCAGGAAGCGGCGGCAAAGATTGCCGCGGTCGACTTGCCCGCGTGCTGGCACCTCATCGGACACCTGCAGCGCAACAAGGCCGGGCGCGCCGTCGAGCTGTTCAACGTTATTCAGACCGTGGACCAGCTCGCTTTGGCCGAGGCCCTCGATCGATACGGTGCGCGGCGGGGCCGGCCGGTGCGGATCCTGGCCGAGATAAATGTCGGAGGGGAAGCAACAAAGAGCGGCGTCGCGCCCGCGCAAGCGGATGAATTCGTGACAGCGCTCGGGCGGCTGTGCCACCTGCAACTAGAAGGACTGATGACCGTGCCGCCGCCGGTTGCGGCGCACGAGGCGGGGCGGTACTTTGCCGCTCTGCGCGACTTGCGGGACCGGCTGGCGCGGGACACCGGGATGGCATTGGCCGAGCTATCAATGGGAATGACCGATGACTTCGAAGTTGCCATCGCCGAGGGCGCTACCATGGTACGCGTCGGGCGCGCCATCTTCGGGCCACGGGAGGGAAAGGCTACATGAAGAAGCGAGCGAAAGCGGTCAGCCCTAAGCCGACCGTCGGATTCATCGGCGGCGGCAACATGGCCACCGCCCTGATCCGAGGTCTGATCAGCGCCGGCCTGTGCGATGCCGGCAAGATCATCGCCAGCGACGTGGATTCGGCCAAACGTGCGGCCCTAAAGCGGCGCTTGCGGGTCAATACCACCGAAGACAACCGGGCGGTGGTGGCGCGGGCGAAAGTCATTTTCCTTGCCGTCAAACCGCAGATAATCGACGAGGTGTTGAACGGAGTGCGGGCCGAAGTGAAGCCTGGCAAGCTGTTCATTTCGATCGCCGCCGGGGTGCCGACCGCGCGACTCGAACGGGGGTTGGGGCCGCAGGCGCGGGTGGTGCGGGTGATGCCGAACACACCGGCATTGCTGGCTCAGGGTATGTCGGTGATCGTCCGGGGAACGCGGGCAACGGCGGCTGATGAACGACTGGCATTGAAGCTGTTTCGCGCAGTCGGCCATGCCGTCGCGGTTCACGAGGAAGCGTTACTCGACCCGGTTACCGGCCTGAGCGGCAGCGGTCCAGCGTACGTGTACCTCTTTGCCGAAGGCTTGATCGCCGGCGGGATAGCCGCTGGCCTGCCGCCGCAATTGGCCCAGGAGTTGACCTATCAAACGCTAGCTGGCGCGGCGGCAATGCTGCAGCGGACCGGGGAGACGCCCGAGCGGTTGCGTGCGCAGGTTACTTCTCCCGGCGGTACTACGCTGGCCGGGCTCACGGAGCTCGATGCCCGGGGGTTCAAAGAGGCGGCTGGCGCTGCGGTGGTTACTGCCAGCCGCCGTTCGCAGGAGTTGGGGCGCGCGCGACAAATTTGTGGGTAACGTGGTTCGGTGTTATGGCCGTCATTCCCGCGAAAGCGGGAATCCAGTTTGGCGTTTGGCGGGTCGTAGCGAGCCGGTGCCGTGGATTCCCGCTTTCGCGGGAATGACAAATTGCGTCCC